>PAFO01000016.1 GCA_002705385.1 Flavobacteriaceae bacterium | reverse complement strand
TATTGGCCCTTCCAGAAGTTTTTCCTAATGCATATTTTCTTTTTCGACCAAATCGTTCAGGAAGCAATTCGTTGAAATAGAGATTTTTTTTATGGTCTCCATCAGCATGAATACCTGCTGTTTGAGTAAAAACATTATCTCCAACGACAGGTTTGTTTTCTGGAATTCTAAAACCAGTGAAAGTAGCAACAAGCTTGCTTACCTGATGAAGAACATTTTCATTGATGTTGATATTTGTACCAGGAATGAAATCATTAATTACAGCTACAACACTGGCTAGCGGAGCATTTCCTGCTCGCTCACCCATTCCATTTACCGTTAAATGCAATCCATTAATACCAGATTTAACAGCTTCTAAAGCATTGGCAACACTTAGGTCATAATCGTTGTGACCATGAAAATCAAAATGAATATTGGGATAACGATTTAAAATTTTATTGAGGTATAATGCTGTTTTTTCTGGAGTCAAAATTCCCAAGGTATCGGGGAGTAAAACCCGTTTTATGGGTTGAGTCGCTAAGAAATCCAAATATTCAAACACATAATCTTCAGAACTTTGCATTCCATTGCTCCAGTCTTCAAGGTAAATATTTGTTCTAACCCCATCATTTTCTGCTTTATCTATAGTATTAGCTATATTTTTAAAATGTTCTTTTGGAGTTTGTTTTAGCTGAAATTTTAAATGGTTTAAAGAGCCTTTTGTCAAAAGGTTTTGAACTTTGGCTCCAGCTTGTTTCATCCAATTTATTGACATACCGTTATCGACAAATGTAAGTACTTCAATCCTCTCGATTAAACCATAATCAGTCGCCCAACTAGTGATATTTTTCACTGCTTTGAACTCTCCTTCTGAAACGCGAGCGGAAGCTATCTCTATACGGTCCACATTTAATTCTAGAAGTAATAATTTTGCAAGAGTTAGTTTTTCCTGAGATGTAAACGAAACCCCTGAGGTTTGTTCACCGTCCCTTAATGTAGTATCCATTATTTCAATGGTTTTCCTCATCTTTTCGTTTTCTTAAAGCGGTGTAGTTGAAGCAAATTTTTGAATATCAGTTTTGATATTACTTAAATAGTCAATATCATCGTAGCCATTCAAGAGATTTTCTTTTTTGTAGCTATTTATCTCAAAAAATTCAGATGCTTCAGCAGCACCCAAAGTAATTTTTTGATTGAATAGATCTACAGTAAGAGTAGTATTTGGATCTTGTTCAATAGACTCAAAGATTTGGGAAAGAAATTCAACTGAAACCTTAACCGGAAGCACCCCTACGTTAAGACAATTATTTCTAAAAATATCGGCAAAGAAGCTAGAGACAACAGATCTAAAGCCGTAATCGTAGATTGCCCAAGCAGCGTGTTCTCGGGAGGAACCTGAACCGAAATTATGCCCACCAACTAAAATTTTACCTTTATAAGCTGAATTATTTAAGACAAAATCAGTCTTAGGGGAATCATCTTGATTGAATCTCCAATCACGAAATAAATTATCGCCAAAACCTTTTCTTTCGGTTGCTTTCAAAAAACGTGCAGGTATTATTTGATCCGTATCGACATTTTCAATAGGTAAAGGAATTGCTGTACTAGTCAATATGTTAAAAGAATCGTATGGCATGAGTCATTAAATTAAAGTTCTTGGATCAGTTATTTCACCTGTGATTGCGGCTGCGGCAGCAACAAGAGGACTTGCGAGTAAAGTTCTCGATCCTGGGCCCTGTCTACCTTCAAAATTTCTGTTGGAGGTACTTACAGCATATTTGCCCGCTGGAACTTTATCGTCATTCATTGCCAAACATGCCGAACATCCTGGTTCACGAAGTTTGAATTCTGCATTTTCAAAAATATCCAATAGTCCCTCCTCTTTGATGGCGTTCAAAACCTTGTGTGATCCTGGAACAAGCCATGCCGTAACATTTTTGGCACGCTTATGTCCTCTGACAATACTTGCAAAAGCTCTAAAATCTTCAATTCTACCATTAGTACAACTCCCTATAAAGACATAATCTATCTGTTTTCCTACCATTTGATCACCTTCTTTATAGCCCATATAATCTAGAGATTTTTCATAGGTTGTTTTACTTCCTTCTATTTCTGAAGCGGCTGGTATTGGTTTTGTAATGCTTATACCCATCCCCGGATTGGTTCCAAATGTTATCATTGGATCAATTTCAGATGCATTAAAACTGAACTCTTTGTCAAACGTAGCCATATTATCCGTATATAGTGTTTTCCAATAGGCCATTGATTTATCCCAATCAGCTCCCTTAGGGGTAAACTCTCTGCCTTTGATGTATTCAAATGTTTTATCATCAGGAGCAATCATACCACCACGAGCTCCCATTTCAATNCTTAAATTACAAACTGTCATTCGACCTTCCATACTCAGTTCTTCAAAAACTTCGCCTGCGTATTCTACAAAATAACCTGTGGCTCCAGAAGTCGTAAGTTTTGAAATTATGAATAAAGCTACATCTTTTGGAGTCACTCCTTTATTGAGAGACCCATTTACAGTAATTCTCATTTTTTTTGGCTTCGACTGCATAATGCACTGTGTGGCTAAAACCATTTCTACCTCGGAGGTACCAATTCCAAATGCAATAGCTCCAAATGCTCCATGGGTCGAAGTATGAGAATCTCCACAAACTATCGTAGCTCCGGGTTGAGTTATGCCGTATTCAGGTCCTACTACATGAACAATTCCATTTTTTTCATGTCCTAATCCCCAGTAGGTAATTCCATGTTTATTTGCATTTTCTTCAAGGGCTTTTAGCTGGTTTCTTGAAAGCGGATCAACCACCGGAAGGTGTTGGTTGATAGTTGGTGTATTGTGATCTGCAGTTGCAAATGTGCGTTCCGGGTACATAACCGGAAGTTTCCTATTCTTTAAACCTAAAAAAGCAACAGGGCTGGTCACCTCGTGAACCATATGACGATCAATGAATAGTACATCAGGTCCTTGATTTATGCTTTCCAGAACATGAGAATCCCAGACTTTATCAAATAGGGTTTGTTTCATAAAATAATATTCTTTTTATAAATTACTTGCTTCGATGATTTTGGGTAAATCCTCATCATTAATTCCTTTCTTTTGATCCGCTACAATTAGGAACTGCTTGTAGACTTTATCTAATTCTAATTTATTTAAGTCGTAACCAATGTTCTTCGCACGGAAGGCTAGTGCTGCTCTTCCACTTCTTGCAGTCAGGACAATGGAAGATTCAGTAACGCCAACGTCTTTTGGGTCAATAATTTCGTATGTTTCTCTTTTTTTTATTACTCCATCTTGGTGGATTCCAGACGAATGTGCGAAAGCATTTGCTCCAACAATTGCCTTGTTAGGCTGCACTGGCATTGCCATACTTTCAGAAACTAATTTACTGATACCACTGAGCATCTCTGATTTAATTCGAGTATCTAAGTTTAGTTTTGGATGTTGACGCAATATCATAACAACCTCTTCAAGAGATGTGTTTCCAGCTCTTTCACCAATACCGTTAATAGTACATTCTATTTGTCGAGCTCCATTTTGAACTCCAGCAATTGAATTGGCTGTTGCTAATCCTAGGTCGTTATGACAATGACAGGATAATCTGGCTTTATGGATCCCTTTTACATTTTCCATCAAATACTTCATCTTTGCACCATATTCATCAGGTAGACAATAACCTGTTGTGTCAGGAATATTAAGAACGGTAGCACCAGCATTAATTACTGCTTCACAAACCCTAGCAAGAAATTCATTGTCTGTTCTTCCTGCATCTTCAGCATAAAATTCTACATCCTCAACATAAGATTTTGCATGTTTAACAGCAATTACTGCCCTTCCTAAGACCTCATCTGGAGTTAAATTAAATTTGAAGCGCATATGACTTTCTGAAGTTCCGATTCCAGTGTGTATTCTTGAAAGTTTTGCGTGTTTGATTGCTTCAGCAGCAACATCAATATCTTTTTTAACTGCCCTTGTAAGGCCACAAACCCTGGTATTTTTGACTAACTTTGAAATTTCTTTTACTGATTTGTAGTCTCCAGGACTTGAAATTGGAAATCCTGCCTCTAATACATCGACCCCCAAAAAATCAAGTTGTTCTGCTATTATGAGTTTTGTTTTGTAATCAAGCTTGCACCCCGGCACTTGCTCACCATCACGTAGGGTAGTATCAAAAATTTCTACATTATCCATAAAAAAATAAACTCAATAAAATATCACAATACGAATTTAAATTAAAGCTCAAAATTGAGATAAAATCATTACTTTTACATTACAATATTCGATAGTATAATCTGTCATATAAAATACTAACAATTAGCAAATTACATTAAAACCCATTACAATGACAAGTGAACAGAAAGATAACTTGTTTGTACTTGTAAAATCCCTTACAAAGTCAGAAAAAAGACAGTTTAGATTGTATGTGGGTAGAATGGGTTCGAATGAAGACTCAAAATTTTTAAATCTATTTCAATTATTAGATAAAATAAATCGTTATGACGAAAGAGTAATTTTAAAAAGAGGGATTGTAACCAAACAACAATTATCAAATTTGAAAGCACATTTATACAAACAAATTCTGATCAGTTTGAGGATGAACCCTGTCCATAAAAATATACGAATTCAAATTAGAGAACAACTTGATTTTGCTACTATTCTTTATCAAAAAGGATTATACAAGCAAAGTCTAAAAGTACTTGAAAAAGCAAAAATTCAAGCCATAAGAAATGAAGAAAAATACAGTGCTTATGATATTGTTGAACTTGAAAAGGTAATTGAATCTCAATATATTACTAGGAGTTTAAGTAATCGTGCTGAAACTTTAATATTTGAAGCTGATCAACTAAGGATCCAAAATAATTTAGCTACACAACTATCTAATTTATCTCTTCAACTATATGAAAGATTGATTAAAGCTGGATACGCAAAAAGCGATGAGGAGTTTAGAGAAATTACTCAGTTTTTTTATGAAAATCTACCCAAATTGAATTATGACGATCTAGGTTTTAGAGAAAAGTTATGGTATTATAAAGCACATGTTTGGTATAGTTTTTTAACTCAAGATTTTCTTTCAACTTATCGATATTCTTCAAAATGGATTGAAATGTTTGAAGAATCTCCTCGGACCATAGCAATTCATCCAGTTTTTTATTTAAAAGGGAATAATTATTTGATGGAAAGTCTTGCACTTATCAAATACCCCTCAAAATTTAAAGAAGTTCTTCAACAGATGATGTTAAGAACATCAAGTAATGAATTCCCTAAAAATGATAACTTAAAAGCACTAATTTTCCAGTTTTATTATAGCAATAAACTCAATCTACATTTTCTTGAGGGCAGTTTTGAAGAAGGTGTCGTTATTGTGCCAGAAATTACGAAGGGAATTTTACAATTCAGTAATCAAATTGACCCTCACCACATAATGTTATTTTATTACAAGATTGCATGCGTATATTTTGGCGCGGACGATTATGAAAATTGTATCATTTATTTAGATAAAATAATCAGTAANAAGAGCTTAAAAATGAGAGAAGATTTATTGTGCTTTTCTCGAGTCTTAAATATTTTTGCGCACTATGAAGCTGGGTTTGATTATCATCTAGAAACCCATCTGAGAGAGACTTACAAATTTTTGATCAAAATGAATGACNTACANGAAGTGCAAAAGGCAATGATTCGNTTTGTGAAGGGATTGGGNGATATCTATCCACATGATNTNAAGAGAGCTTTTGAAAATTTATATAAAGAATTAAAACAATACGAGAATGATCCTTATGAAAGGCGCTCTTTTTTATATTTAGATATTCTTTCATGGCTTGAGAGTAAAATTAATAATGTTTCGATTTCGCATATTATAAAAAGTAAGGCATTTAATCTCAATCGAAAAGAACGGCCTTCCATATCCCCACTNTCTGCGGATCTGCGCTNAAAANAAGCGTGTCTTTTGTTACTGGNTGATATATCTCTAAGCTTCGCGCATGTAAGCTAATGCTTCCATCCCNATTTTTTCTAGGAGAACCATACTTTAGNTCACCNTGAATAGGAAAATTNATTGCACTGAGTTGAGCTCTAATTTGGTGATGACGACCCGTTTCTANATTTACTTCCAAAAGNTGGTAATTATCAAAGCTTTTCAACCTTTTGAAATAAAGTTTAGCTAATTTACTNTTTGGAACCTTATTATCATGAGCTTTAGACTTATTTTGCTTTGTATTTCGTGTCATCCANTGAATTAAATCACCTTTTTTGTATTTAAANTTTTTTGAGACAATTGCCCAATATGTTTTTTTGGGAGTTCTAAGTTTAAACTGATTATTTAATCGAACTAAAGCCTTNGAACTTTTTGCAAAAAGTACAACACCACTTGTTGGCCNATCCAATCTGTGGACTAATCCAAGGTANGTTNCNCCTTGTTTGTTATATTTNTTTTTCAAAAAGGCTTTTACTGATTCTAATAGNGGAGTATCTCCAGTTTTATCTCCTTGAACTAGTTCACCAGCTTTTTTATTAATNACAATCAGGTGGTTATCTTCAAAAAGGATACGATCCTCCAAACTATAAATTAATATTGTTCATTATNATTTGGAAAATCCATTGACTTCACATCNNNNCTGTATTTACTAATTGCNTTCTGGAGTANCTGNTTTAAATCNAANTAACGACGCAAGAATCTGGGACTGAACTCTTTATTCATTCCTAGCATATCATGTAAAACAAGAACTTGACCATCTACTTTATTTCCAGCACCAATACCAATAATAGGAACCTTAATTGATTTTGCAGCTTGACCTGCTAAAGCCGAAGGAACTTTTTCTAAAACAATACCAAAACAACCTATCTGTTCGAGCATTTGGGTATCTTTTAATAACTGTGCAGCTTCCTCTTCCTTTTTAGCCCTAACAGTATAAGTCCCAAACCTATAAATTGATTGAGGGGTTAATCCTAAATGTCCCATAACCGGAATCCCTGCTTTTAGAATGCGCTCTATGGATTCTTTTACCTGAAGACCACCTTCTAGTTTCACTCCATGTGCACCAGATTCTTTCATAATGCGAATGGCAGAGCGAAGGGCTTCTTTTGAATCTGCTTGATAGGTTCCAAAAGGAAGATCTACAATCACAAAAGCACGTTTTACTGAACGTACTACCCCGCTAGCATGGTAAATCATCTGGTCTAAGGTAATTGGTAATGTAGTTTCGTGACCTGCCATCACATTGGAAGCTGAATCACCAACCAAAATAACATCAATTCCTGATTTATCAACAATACCGCCAAAGGTATAATCATAAGCTGTCAGCATGGAGATTTTTTCTCCATTAGCTTTCATTTCTTGCAATGTTTTTGTTGTTATACGTGAATAGCTTTTTTTAGCTGAGGACATTATTTTTTTTTCAAAAATAACATTTCTTAATTAAATCCGTAGATGGTAATTCCTGAATGTCTTTTTATATGTAAATATGTAGTGTTATAGATTAATTTTTTTGGAATAAAATTAATCAACTGTCAAGCTGTCAGTATATACTTCATGGCACAATGCTTGAATAACTAAACATAAATATTCAAATATTATGAGTAAAATAATTGGAATTGATTTAGGGACTACAAACTCGTGTGTATCCGTGATGGAAGGAAACGAGCCAGTAGTCATACCCAATGCTGAAGGAAAAAGAACCACACCCTCTGTTATTGCTTTTGTAGATGGTGGAGAAATTAAAGTTGGTGACCCTGCAAAAAGACAAGCTGTAACTAACCCAACAAAAACTATCGCTTCAGTAAAAAGATTTATGGGGAATAAGTTTTCTGAATCTAAGAAAGAAGTTAAAAATGTAGCTTATAAAGTTGTCAAAGGAGACAATAATACTCCACGTGTAGATATTGATGGTCGCTTGTATACTCCTCAAGAATTGTCTGCTATGATTCTTCAAAAAATGAAGAAAACAGCTGAAGATTATTTAGGTCAGGATGTGAGCGAAGCAGTTATTACCGTACCTGCTTATTTTAATGACTCTCAACGTCAAGCTACTAAAGAAGCGGGAGAAATTTCCGGTTTGAAAGTACAACGTATTATTAATGAGCCAACTGCTGCGGCGNTAGCTTATGGACTAGATAAAGGTGGNAAGGATCAAAAAATAGCAGTNTATGACCTTGGTGGTGGTACTTTTGATATTTCTATCCTTGAATTAGGAGATGGAGTTTTTGAAGTACTTTCCACTAATGGGGATACTCACTTAGGAGGAGATGATTTTGATCAAGTAATTATTGATTTTCTTGCAGAAAAATTTATTTCAGATGAGTCGATTGATCTTAGAAATGATCCAATGGCTTTACAACGCTTAAAAGAGGCAGCAGAAAAAGCTAAAATTGAGCTATCCTCTTCTACCCAAACAGAAATTAATCTTCCTTATGTTACCGCAACTGATTCAGGACCAAAGCATTTGGTAACTNCACTTACTCGGTCAAATTTNCAACAACTTGCNGACGAATTAGTAAAACGNTCTATGGCACCAGTTAAAAAAGCCCTAGATGATGCAGGTCTTTCNAAATCCGATATTGATGAGGTCATTCTAGTTGGTGGTTCAACACGAATTCCAGTCATTCAAGAAGAAGTTGAAAAGTTCTTTGGGAAAAAGCCATCAAAAGGAGTAAACCCTGATGAAGTAGTTGCTGTTGGGGCAGCCATCCAAGGAGGAGTATTGACGGGTGATGTTAAAGATGTGTTACTATTAGATGTTACTCCACTTTCCCTTGGAATCGAAACTATGGGTGGAGTTATGACTAAATTAATTGAGTCCAATACCACGATACCAACCAAGAAATCGCAAACATTCTCTACTGCAGCAGACAATCAACCTTCAGTTGAAATTCATGTGCTTCAAGGAGAGCGATCGATGGCAACCGATAACAAAACAATTGGTCGTTTTCACTTAGATGGGATCCCACCAGCACAAAGAGGAACTCCACAAATTGAAGTAACCTTTGATATTGATGCCAATGGTATTATTAAGGTCAGTGCTTTGGATAAAGCTACAAATAAGTCTCAAGACATTAGAATTGAGGCTTCCTCAGGTTTGACAGAGGAGGAAATTGAGAAGATGAAACAAGAAGCAGAAGCAAATGCTGATGCTGATCAGAAAGTTAAAGAACAGGTTGATAAGCTAAACAGTGCCGACCAAATGATTTTTCAGACAGAAAAACAATTGACTGANTTTGGAGAAAAACTTTCTGATGATAAAAAAGCACCCATTGAAGCNGCACTAGCTGATTTGAAAAAAGCACATGAAGCAAAAGACCTAGAAGNAATTGATAAGGCTCTAGAAACTATCAATGAAGCTTGGAAAAATGCCTCTGAAGAAATGTATAAAGCTCAAGCAGAAGCTGGTGGAGCAGATCAANCTGCTCAATCTCAGACAACAGANGCTAAGCCAGATTCAACAGGAGGAGACGATGTCCAAGACGTTGACTTTGAAGAAGTAAAATAAATTAGAAAATGGTTTGTTTTCTAAAACCTCCTGTATTGTGCGGGAGGTTTTCTTGTTTTAATTATTAAAATATCATGGATAAAGAACANGTACTAAAAATTACCAATTCCATTTGTAAGGATACATTGATGGAGACTTTGGAAATTAAATTTACAGATGTAGGAGAGGACTTTTTAACTGCTCAAATGCCGGTGAATAAAAAAGTCTATCAGCCCGACGGTGTTTTACATGGTGGTGCAACAGCAGCTCTTGCAGAGAGTGTAGGAAGTGCTGCTGTATTTGTACTTAACAAGGATCCAAATATTCAAGTTAGAGGTATAGAAATTACTGCAAATCATTTAAAAAGCGTTGAAAATGGATATATTTATGCAACCGCTATTCCGTTGCATCAAGGAAGAACTATTCAACTATGGGAAATAAGAGTAGTGGACGAAAATGACAACTTAATTTCAATATGTAAGTTAACAACTTTTAAAAAAGAAAATAAATAATTTTAAAATTTGGTATTTAATTTTTAGAATATATTTGTTTTAAAATATATTATATGAAAAGTGTTATAATTTGTGACATGGAAGGAGTGATAAAGGAAATCAATAAAGGAGCTCTTGACTTATTTGGATATGATAAAGACGAACTAGTAGGAAAAAAAAGGGTTTCAATTTTTTCACCAGGAGAAATAGTTATTCAAAATGTTTTAGGATGGTTAGAAAAGGCAAACAAGGAGGGTAAATCTGTAGTTAAAACAAATTTCGTAAAAAAAGACGGCTCTAAATTTAATGCTGAAATATTGATAACTCCTAATTTTGCTAATGGAAAAGATAAAGAGCAAACTGGTTATTGTGGTATAACAAAAGAAATTAATGAAGATGTCAACATTCCAATAAACCTTTCAACTAAGATTTTTAAGGGTATTGCCATAACAAGAGGTGGTTTTACGTTAGCATCTATATTACCAATGGTAATTGTTGCAATTTTATTGAATCAATTAAATTCTTTATCAGTTATAAATACAATAATTTCAATAATTGGTATTGTCTGTCTGCATATTTTTGGAAACCTATATAATGATTATTTTGATGTAAGTTCAGGAACTGATGGAGTCAATAATGAGTATTTTAATGTAGGTGATAAATCTCTAATTCTAAGAGGAGCTCAAATTTCGGGTGGTAGTAGGGCAATTGAATTAGGACTTATTACATTAAGCAAAACAAAAAAATTAGGTAATATAATGTTACTAATAGCTTTAGCTTGCATCATTATTTTATCAATAAATATTTTTTTAGAGACTAAATCACTAAATAATATTTTTGGAATACTTGTAATTGGGTCTTTAGGTTTAATATTGACATATTTTTATACTGCTAAACCTTTACGTTTATCCGCAAGAAAAGGCCTAGGAGAGTTTGTTATTTTTCTAACTTTTGGGCCATTATTATCTTTAGGTAGTGCCTTTGGAATGACAAACACACCTTTTGATTTAACATATGATGATTTAAAGTTTTTTATTTTTATTGGTATCCCCTTAGGTCTTCTAACTACAAATATTCTTTTAATAAATCAATTCCCAGATTATAAGTCTGATAAAAAATCAAAAAAAATTAATCTAGTTGTTTTATTTGGAAGAAAATCATCAAGATGGATTTATTTAATAAATTTATTTTTAATTTTCCTAAGTACTTTTTATTTTATTCAAGAAATACCAAAATTTATTCCACTCTTCAGCTACAATGTTTTTTACTTTATTTTTTCAATAATTTTTCTATATGGATTATACATTTTTAATGGATTATTCAAGTACTATGACTCAAGAAAATTAATAAATTATAATATTCATACAATATATTATCAAATTATTTTTTGTTTGGGATTAATTTTGACCTTTTGTATATAAATAAGTATTACTATGTTTCTTAATCAAGTTTCAGGGTATAAGAATCCCTTTTGGATCTACCTGCTTGGTTGTTTTATTATTTTTATTTTTACACTTATTGGTCAGTTGCCACTAACTTTTTTTATTNCAAAGGAAAGAATTATATCTGCCAGTGGTGATCCTATGATTGCTTTAAGAAATTTAGATAAAAACTTACAATTATTTTTACTTTTAATCCCCTTTGCATTAGGTTTTTTCGGGCTCTGGTTGGTAGTAAAAAAATTGCATGAATTCAGTCTTCTGAGTATAACTACAATTAGAGATCAAATCGATTGGAGAAGAATCATATATGCTTTCTTAATCTGGGCATGTGTAACTTCAATTTTAGTTGTTGGNGATTATTTATTTAATCCAGATTCATATAAGTGGAATTTTAATATACAGCGATTTACTTTACTTTTTCTTATTGCCATAATTTTGGTACCCATCCAAACAAGTTTGGAGGAATTTATTTTTAGAGGCTATTTAATGCATGGATTTGCTGGATTATTTAAAAACACATGGGCACCTCTGTTGATGACGTCAATAATTTTTGGATGTTTACATCTATTCAATCCTGAAGTTGAAAAACTAGGATATGGTATTTTGACTTACTATGTTGGTACAGGACTATTTTTAGGAATTATNACTCTTATGGATGGTGGAATTGAATTAGCATTGGGCTTTCATGCTGCAAATAATTTAATCACAGCCTTATTAGTCACTTCAAATTGGACTGCATTTCAGACAGAATCTATTTTGATAGATATTTCAGAGCCTTCTTTAGGTTCAGAATTATTATTATTATTACTTCTCTTTTATCCTTTATTTTTAATCATAATGTCCAAAAAGTACGAATGGAATGNCTGGAAATCAAAACTTACTATGACACTATAAAATGCAAATACCACACTACACAAAAATCCACAATCGTTTTTTACTCAATGGTTTTTCCTATGACAGGGATGGATTAAAAATGGTTGCAAATAGTTTTATTAAAGAAGGAGATAAATATGAGCAGTATCTAGGGGATTTTTTACTTGACTGGTTAGATTCCTCAGAAACTATTAACCTAACAACATCAGGAACTACCGGCGCATCCAAATTAATCTGTTTTAAAAAGCAAGCTTTAGTTAACAGTGCGATTGCAACTGGAGAGTTTTTTGATGTCAATGTTGGTGACCGTGCTTTACATTGTCTTCCTTCGAATTTCATTGCTGGCAAAATGATGCTTATTCGGGCCATGATTCTAGGCCTTGAACTTGATTTGATTTCACCATCTAGGAATCCCTTTCACAAAAATAATAAAAGTTATGATTTTGTTGCAATGACTCCTATGCAAGCCTTTAATTCATTAGCAAATATGAGTCAGGTTAAAGTATTGATTGTTGGTGGTGCTTTTGTTTCCAAGTCACTTCAAAAAGCCTTGTTAAAAACTAATGTTAATGCTTATGAAACCTATGGTATGACAGAAACACTTTCACATATTGCTGTACGGACAATGAAGGATCCCTCTTCGGAGTTTCAATGTTTGCCTTATGTCGAGGTTTCTCAAGATGATCGTGGTTGTTTAGAAGTAACTTCAGACTTATTGCAGGTTGATCATTATGTAACAAATGATGCGATTGAACTTTTGGGAAATCGTCGATTTAGATTAATTGGTCGCATCGATGAGGTAATAAATTCGGGGGGGATTAAGTTACATCCTCAGCAAATTGAACGTAAACTATCTCAAGTTCTTAATATGCATTTTTTTATTGGGGGAATAGTGGACGAGACATTGGGAGAAAAAGTGATTTTGGCATTAAAATATTCTCCAAGTTTAAAATTGGATAAGATCGTAGAAAAAATTAGAGAGTTTTCTAAATTAGAAACCTATGAAATTCCAAAATCCATCATAATTTTACCTGATTTTGTTGAAACTGAGAGTGGGAAAATTAGAAGAAAACAAACACTTTTAATTGATCCAATTTCAGTTTTAGACCTGTAAAATACCCATGTTAAACTTTTCTTGAGAAGGTGATTCATTTGCTACTTCGATTCCTAAACTAATCCATTTTCGGGTATCTATAGGATCTATCACAGCATCGATCCAGAGCTGGGAAGCCGCGTATAAGACATCTGTTTTTTCCTCATAGTGCGTCTGAATTTCTTTTTTTAAATCTTCTTTCTTTTGCTCTTGTGTTTTCTTATTCCCTTTTTTTGAGGATGCTTTTTCAATTTGCAATAATACATCTGATGCTTGGGCACCTCCCATGACAGCAATTTTGGCTGTTGGCCAAGCAACCATAAATCGAGGATCAAAAGAACGGCCGCACATAGCATAGTTTCCGGCACCAAAAGAATTTCCAATTACGATTGTAAATTTTGGAACAACTGAATTAGAAACAGCATTCACCATTTTTGCTCCATCTTTGATTATGCCTCCATGTTCTGCCTTGCTACCTACCATAAATCCAGAAACATCTTGAAGGAAAACAAGAGGAATGTTACGTTGATTACAATTTGCGATAAATCGTGTTGCTTTATCTGCAGAATCACTATAAATTACCCCACCAAATTGCATTTCGCCTGTTTTACTTTTTACCATTTTACGTTGGTTGGCAACAATACCTACTGACCAGCCATCAATTTTTGCATAGGTCGTAATGATGGTTTTACCATATTCTTTTTTGTATTCATCCATTGAGTTGGCATCAACTAAATGATTTAAAAGATTGTATGTATCATAGGTTTGTGTCCTCTCTTTTGGTAAGCAACCATAAATTTCTTCGAGAGGTAACTGCGGAGTGAGTACTTTGGATTTGTTAAATCCAGCTTTTGCTCGATTTCCCATTTTTTCAATCAAACTGCGAATTTTATCCAAGGCAGCATGATCGTCTTTCACTTTATAGTCAGTGATACCACTAATACTACTGTGGGTATCTGCTCCTCCCAAAGTTTCATTATCGATTTTTTCACCAATGGCTGCTTTAACTAAATAACTTCCTGCTAAAAAGATACTTCCTGTTTTTTCTACGATAATAGATTCATCAGACATTATTGGTAAATAAGCACCCCCTGCAACACAGCTACCCATAATTGCGGCAATTTGAACAATACCCATACTGCTCATTCTTGCATTATTTCTAAAAATTCGACCAAAGTCTTCTTTATCAGCAAAAATTTGATCTTGAAGGGGTAGAAAAATACCCGCACTATCAACCAGATAGATAATCGGTATTCGATTTTCCATTGCGATTTCTTGTGCTCGTAGATTTTTTTTCGCGGTCATTGGAAACCATGCTCCAGCTTTAACAGTTGGATCATTTGCCACTATAACACAGGGTCTATATGCTATTTTTCCAACTACAACTACTACTCCTGCCGAAGGACAGCCACCATATTCTTCATACATATTTTCGGCCGCTAAAGAACCAATTTCAACAATATCATTGGGGTTGTCTACCAGTGCATTGATTCGCTTTCTAGCACTTAATTTTCCTTTTTCTTCAAGTTTTTTTAAGCGTTCTTTCCCTCCACCAAGCTTATTTTTTCTAACTTTTGACTCTAACGCAGCCCAAGCTATTTTGATCGCGTCTTTATTTTTCTCTTGTTCTAATTCCATATAAAAAAGTTCTTCTATACGAAAGTACTAATTTCTATAGGTAGGGTTTTAAATAAAAGTTCGATATTTGTCTTTTCCATTCAAAAACATGAGCTTAAACAAAAATAAAATTTTTGGTTACACAGCCTTAGTAATGGCGTTACTTGGAACAGCTTTGATACTTATTGGCTTACTTAAATACCCTGAATATGCTATCGGATTTTCCATTGCTGGTGTTGGTTTTTACGCAATAGCATGGGCATTTAATGCATTAAAAGGTAGAATTTAATATGACAGACGATAAAAAAGTAATTTTCTCTATGAATGGGGTAAGTAAGACCTATCCCAATGCAAATCAACCTGTTTTAAAAAATATATATCTGAGCTTTTTTTACGGAGCTAAAATTGGAATATTAGGGCTTAATGGCTCAGGAAAATCTACATTACTCAAGATTATTGCTTGTCTAGATACGAATTATCAAGGGGATTTGGTCTTTTCAAAAGATTACAGCTTGGGTTATCTCGAACAAGAACCTGTTTTAAATGATGAAAAAACAGTTTTGGACGTTGTTAAGGAAGGAGCTGCAGCGACAGTTGCAATTTTAGATGAGTATAACAGTATCAACGATCAATTTGGACTTCCTGAGGTCTATGAAAATGCCGATAAAATGCAGCAACTGATGGATCGACAGGCTCAACTCCAAGATGAAATAGATGCTGCAAATGCATGGGAACTAGATACCCAATTGGAAATTGCAATGGATGCACTCCGCACACCACCTGGAGATATGAAGATTGGTGTTTTATCAGGAGGAGAAAGAAGACGTGTAGCTCTTTGCCGCCTGTTACTCCAAAAACCTGATATTCTTCTTTTAGATGAACCTACGAATCATTTGGATGCAGAATCTGTTCACTGGCTAGAACATCATTTGGCCCAATATCAAGGTACTGTCATTGCCGTAACACACGATCGTTATTTTTTAGATAATGTCGCTGGATGGATTTTAGAATTGGATCGAGGTGAAGGGATTCCATGGAAAGGAAATTATTCTTCTTGGTTGGATCAGAAATCAAAACGATTAGCACAAGAACAGAAGCAAGCTTCTAAGCGCCAAAAAACCCTTGAGCGTGAATTGGAATGGGTTCGTATGGCACCAAAAGGGCGTCAAAGTAAACAAAAAGCGCGTTTGTCAAACTACGACAAGTTGATAAGCCAAGATCAAAAACAAGTAGATGAAAAACTTGAGATCTTTATTCCAAATGGACCTAGATTGGGAACTAATGTAATTGAGGCAAACCATGTTTCCAAAGCCTTTGGAGATAAACTATTATATGACGATTTGAATTTTGTGCTTCCTCAAGCTGGAATTGTAGGTGTCATAGGCCCAAATGGAGCAGGTAAGTCTACAGTCTTTAAAATGGTAATGGGAGAAGAACAAGCTGATGATGGAAGTTTTAGTATTGGTAGTACAGTAAAGTTGGCCTATGTGGATCAGTCTCATTCCAATATTAACCCTGAAAAAACAATCTGGCAAAACTTTAGCGATGAGCAAGAATTGATTATGATGGGGGGGAGACAAGTTAATTCAAGAGCTTTCCTTAGTCGTTTTAATTTTAGTGGAAGTGAGCAAAATAAAAAGGTATCTACCCTTTCTGGAGGAGAGCGGAACCGACTACATCTTGCCATGACTTTAAAAGAAGAAGGAAATGTTTTATTGCTCGATGAGCCAACCAACGATCTGGATGTTAACACATTGAGAGCTTTAGAAGAAGGTTTGGAAAATTTTGCAGGTTGTGCAGTAGTTATCTCGCACGATCGCTGGTTTTTAGATAGGATTTGTACACATATACTCGCTTTTGAAGGCGATTCACAAGTTTATTTTTTCGAAGGTTCATTCTCTGATTACGAGGAAAATAAAAAGAAACGATTAGGTCAAGATATTATGCCTAAACGAATTCAATACCGAAAATTAACCCGAGACTAAGAGTTTAATTTCAATTCCATTTTAATGTTTCCTCTAGAGTAGTTGATGCCTGGATCAATTGGCACTTCTAAAAACCCATATTTTTTGTAAAGATGGATTGAGTTTTCTAAAATGGTATTGGAATATAAGATTAATGATTTCCAATAATTCTTCTCAGCATGNCGAATAGCAAACTGCATAATTGAATTTCCGTATCCTTTACCTCGTTCTTTTGGAGTCACAGCCATTTTACTAAATTCATACAANCCATCTTCTTTATTTAAAAAAGCAAAAGTACCTATTGTTTTNTCTTCTTTTAGNATCATAAANATGCTTCCNCCATTATCTAGAATTTCACGTTTTGGNTTANCTAAAATCAATTCATCATAAGGTTCTACTTCAAAATAAGCCTCTAACCATTCTACATTTAATGCNTTAAAGTCAGNTGCATCANTNGAAATATAGGGGCGAAAATAGATTTCTTCAGTCATTTCTTGTCATATCTTCTGGACGTACCCAAGCATCAAATTCTTCAATGGTTAAATAACCAAGCGCTGAGCTTGCTTCTCTTAAAGTAATTCCTTCTTTATGCGCTTTGTTGGCAATTTCCGCAGCTTTGTAATAACCGATTTTAGTATTAAGCGCGGTAACAAGCATTAAAGAATTTTGAACCAATTCATNAATTCTGTTATGATTGGGCTCTATTCCAACTACACAATTTTCGGTAAAACTAACGCATGCATCACCGAGNAATCGGGCAGATTGCAAAATGTTAGCAGCCATCAAGGGTTTAAAAACATTTAATTCATAATGTCCTTGGGTTCCAGCTATAGTGATCGCGACATCGTTCCCCATGACTTGNGCACAAACCATAGTCAATGCTTCACACTGNGTTGGATTNNTTTTACCAGGCATGATAGAACTTCCTGGTTCATTTGCAGGGATGATAAGTTCACCTATNCCGGAACGTGGACCAGAGGCCATCAATCTAATGTCATTACCAATCTTATTTAAAGATACAGCGATTTGTTTTAAAGCTCCATGTGATTCAACAATNGCGTCATGAGCAGCTANNGCTTCAAATTTATTTTTAGCNCTTTTAAAGGGTATTTCTGTAAATTCTGCGATGTATTTAGCAACCAAATCAGCATAGCCCTCAGGCGCGTTAATTCCTGTTCCAACCGCAGTTCCTCCTAATGCTAGCTCTGATAAATGATCCAAAGTATTTTCTAGTGCATTAATTCCGTGGTCTAATTGGGAAACATAGCCNGAAAACTCTTGACCTAAGGTTAGGGGAGTGGCGTCCATCATGTGTGTACGTCCAATTTTGACAATATTTTTGAAGGCTTCTGATTTTTNTTTTAGTCCGTTTCTAAGTTTTTNAATCCCTGGAAGAGNAGTCTCAACTATCATTTTATAAGCCGCAATATGCATCCCTGTAGGAAAGGTGTCATTTGAAGATTGTGATTTGTTAACATCGTCATTAGGTGCGAGCGTTTTTTCACCATCTCCTAATGTATTTCCANCCAGCACATGTGCACGGTTTGCAATAACCTCATTGACATTCATATTACTTTGTGTTCCAGAGCCTGTTTGCCAAATTACCAATGGAAATTGATCGTCGTGCTTACCCTCTAAAATTTCATCACAGACTTGAGAGATCAGGTCTCTTTTAAACTTATCCAAAACACCGAGTTTGTAATTGGTATATGCTGCTGCCTTTTTAAGGTAGGCAAAACCGTAAACTATTTCTAAAGGCATNGAAGACGACTCACCAATTTTAAAATTTGAACGTGAACGTTCTGTTTGTGCACCCCAATAAACATNTTTGGGAACTTGAACTTCTCCTAATGTATCTTTNTCAATTCGGTATTCCATAGTTTTGGATTTTGTACAAAAATACTAGGTTTGAAAGAAACCTGATTTACAGCCTGAATTTTTTTTTTAAAAAAAGCTCTTGAAAATCAAATTNTANTTAAAAACTAAAAAAAAANTATTATTTTTGNGGGATAAAAAAANCAAATGTTTGAATTTGANCAATATCTNGGATTTNTTTCTTTCTTAACTATACTNACCATTGGTTTCTGGCTAATGATTTTTNTATTNACTTTTGTTATTCCTTATTGGCTTATAGGNGCCNTAACAGAATATTTTAANTATGGANGAAACAAAAAAAGNTTAGTNNNANAACAAGNTAAAAAAGAGTCTTAAANCCACNTTAAATTTAANTATTCTANNATTCCGATTNNTNATCAAATTGTAATTATATAAANAANATAAGNGTAAGAAATTATTCTTATCATCATTAAATTTAATCNCTTTANAAATNAAAATATNATAGGNTTTAATTAGATCTTAAAAAAGAAATTANTTTTTCTAAAGGTCGNGCAAGTACTCCTGAATCNNTTGAAATAACAATGGGTCGNTCTAATATNTTTGGATATTCAATAAGNATATCAAGNATTTGATTTTCNTTTAGCGTATTTCTATTNTCAACTTTTTTCCAATCGGCTTCGTTTTTNCNAACCACTTNACTNGGTTTGATTTCTATCTTGTCTAAAACTTTCTTAAGAGTTGATTTTGAGANGGGTTCANTGAAATAATTNACAACTGTAACTTGCTTTCNATNTTTTTCTAAATACTGAAGTGCTTCTCTAGATTTTCTACAGCGAGGATTATGATAGATTGTATACATGTCTAAATAGATAAAAANCTATCCTAGNTNNNAATAGTNNATTGCTATTTNACNTTTTCNACGATGGCCTTAAAAGCTTCTGGATGATTCATNGCAAGGTCTGCAAGAACCTTTCTGTTTAGCTCAATTTTATTNGATNTTACTTTNCCNATAAATTGGCTATAAGACATTCCGTTTAATCNTGCTGCNGCATTAANCCGAGCAATCCATAATGCTCTGAAGTTNCGTTTTTTGGTCTTGCGATCTCTNTATGCATATAGCATTGCTTTGTCAACCGCATTNTTAGCAANAGTCCAAACGTTTTTGCGGCGTCCGAANTAGCCTTTTGCTTGTTTTAAAATTTTTTTTCTTCTTGCTCTTGAGGCAACTGAATTTACTGATCTTGGCATTTTAATTGATTTTGAANGAGGCGGTATTACTNCACTTTATGCCTTACTTCGGGTTAATATTATAGTGAACCATTATTTTAATCTTAATTGCTCTTTGATNTTATTTTCATCATTTTTATGAACCAAACCATCGTGGGTTANTTTTAGTTTACGTTTTTTAGATTTTTTAGTTAAGATATGACTCTTAAATGCATGCTTTCGCTTTATCTTACCACTTCCAGTGATTTTAAAACGCTTTTTTGCACTTGATTTNGTTTTCATTTTTGGCATAACTCCTAATTTTTATTTTTTCTTTGGAGCGATAAAGATGGTCATCTTTTTCCCTTCCAAAACTGGCATTTGTTCAACTTTTCCTATAGATTCNAAATCTTGNGCTAAACGCAGCAATAAGATTTGNCCTTTTTCTTTAAATANNATAGATCTTCCCTTAAAAAAAACAAAGGCTTTTAATTTAGCACCNTCTTTAAGAAACTTTTCTGCATGTTTCTTTTTAAATTCATAATCGTGTTCATCTGTGTTNGGACCAAACCGAATTTCTTTNATTATAATTTTACTTGTTTTNGCTTTTAATGCCTTTTCTCGTTTTTTTTGTTCGTATAANAATTTNTTATANTCTAANATTTTACANACCGGAGGTGTAGCTTTTGGNGAAATTTCCACAAGGTCCAATCCAAATTCCTGGGCTAANGACAATGCCTTNGGNAGCTGATAAACACCTACTTNNACATTATCNCCAACAAGTCTAACCTCGTGAGCAGTAATTTTTTGATTTATGCGATGAGGATCAACTTTAATAACCCTTCCTGGCCGGTTTGTTCTTCTTCTTCGTATTGCTATGTCTATATATTTTAATTTAAACTTCAAAAGTAGTCTGACTACTTTCTATTTCACTATTAAGTTTTTCAACTACGTTACTGAGGCTAAAAAATCCTAAATCACCTTCATGATGTTTTCGCAAAGATACATTCTTTTCTGTAGCCTCTTTTTCTCCAATGATAATCATGTATGGGACTTTTGTGATTTCGGATTCACGAATCTTTTTGCCAATGGTCTCATTACGATCATCTAAGAGGGCGCGAATTTCGTGATTTTCCAATAAATTTAAAACTTTTAGGGCGTAATTTTTATATTTTTCACTAACACATAGGATATTAACCTGATTAGGCATGAGCCAAAGTGGGAAATTACCTCCAGTGTGTTCTAACAAAATGGCAACAAAACGTTCCAAACTTCCAAAAGGTGCTCGATGAATCATTACTGGTCGGTGTTGCAAGTTATCTCTACCTTTAAATTGTAAATCAAAACGCTCAGGTAAACTATAGTCAACTTGAATGGTGCCGAGTTGCCATTGGCGTCCAAGTGCATCCTTAACCATAAAGTCAAGCTTGGGCCCATAGAAAGCAGCTTCTCCAGTTTCCACAATATAATCCAGATTTTTTTCTTTAGTTGCATTGAGTATTGCCTTTTCTGCTTGTTCCCAGTTTTTTGATGAGCCAATATATTTTTCTGGTTTTTCAGGATCTCTTAATGAAACTTGAGCTTTGAAATCTTTAAAGCCCAAGGATCTAAATACATAAAGGACTAAATCGATTACTTTTTTGAACTCTTCATCTAATTGTTCAGGGGTACAAAAAATATGCGCATCGTCTTGAGTAAAACCACGTACTCGAGTTAAACCGTGCAATTCACCACTTTGTTCGTAACGATAAACAGTTCCAAATTCAGCATAACGTTTAGGGAGATCACGATAACTCAAAGGCTTAGTTTTGTAAATTTCACAATGGTGAGGACAATTCATTGGCTTGAGTAAAAACTCCTCGTCATCTGCAGGAGTGTGTATAGGTTGAAAACTGTCTGCCCCATATTTTTCATAATGTCCTGAAGTTACGTACAATTCTTTGTTTCCTATGTGAGGGGAAATGACTTGTTCATAACCTGCTTTAGCTTGTGCCTTTTTTAAAAAATTCTCAAGACGTTCTCTAAGGGCAGCTCCTTTAGGTAGCCAAAGAGGTAATCCTTGACCCACTTTTTTAGAGAAAGTAAATAATTCGAGTTCTTTCCCTAATTTCCTATGGTCTCTCTTTTTTGCTTCTTCAACCTTTTCAAGATATTCCGTTAAATCTTTTTGCTTAGGAAATGAAATTCCATAGATTCTTGTTAATTGAGGTTTGGTTTCATCGCCCCGCCAGTAAGCTCCTGCTACATTAGTAAGCTTTACAGCTTTGATTACTCCTGTCTGAGGAATATGACCGCCTCTACATAAATCGGTAAAATCAGCATGATCACAAAAAGTTATGGTACCGTCTTCTAAATTTTCAATTAGTTCAATTTTAAATGGATTATTTTCTTTTTGGTAGTGGGCCAATGCTTCTGATTTTGAAATAGATCGCATTTTAAAATCAAACTTTTGGCGTGCAAATTCCAACATTTTCTTTTCAATAATAACCAAGTCTTTTTCAGTAATGCTATGTTCTCCAAAATCAGCGTCGTAGTAAAATCCGTTTTCAATGGCAGGACCAATAGTGAGTTTACAAGCTGGATACAAAGCCAAAAGAGCCTGCGCCAAAACGTGGGCGGAAGAATGCCAAAAAGCGGTTTTTCCTTCTTTATCATTCCAGGTAAATAAATTAATATTTCCATCATTTTTTAGTGGGGTAGAGGCTTCAACTGTTTGTCCATTAAACTTGACAGACAAAACATTACGTGCTAATCCTTCGCTAATACTTTTAGCTATCTCAAAAGGAGTTATCCCATGTGCATAAGAGCGAGTAGACTGATCTGGAAAACGAATTTCAATCATATTTTNATTCAATGGAGCGTAAAGATAAGTGGTCTCTGACTAGCACGCAATTCATTCTTCAAAGTTTTCTTTTTTGTTCGCCTAAAATTGCATTTACAAGACTTTTAATCCCTGAAAAACCATAATATAGAGCTATAATAAGAAAAAGAAAACCCAAAATAAGAACAGGAAAATATAATGGATGATTTTGATTTTTAAATGCCTGATGAACAATGACAGGGCCTATAAAACAACAGATTAAAAATAAGCTCATTTTTTTTAGTCCACTTTGAAGTAGGGGTTTATTCATTTTTTGTTGCCTCTTTTTTTGTTATAAGCATATATTGAATTACGAACGCTTTTATGTTGTTTTAATAAATCCTGAGCAGCNGANACTGGAATTTTTAGTTCATTNACNACCATTCGAGTAGCACGGCTGAATAATTTATNGTTTGTTAATTGCATATCTANCATCTTGTTGCCTTTTACATGGCCAAGTTGAATCATAGTTGACGTTGTAATCATGTTCAGAATTAGCTTTTGAGCTGTCCCAGCCTTCATACGGGAACTTCCCGTTAGAAATTCAGGTCCAACAATAACTTCAATTGGAAAGTCACTAACCNAAGATAAGGGGGCATTTTCGTTACAGGTTATGCAGCCAGTGGGTATACCTTTTCGCTGGGATTCTTTTAGACCTCCAACGACATAAGGGGTGGTTCCGGATGCAGCTATCCCTATGACAATGTCTTTTGTACTAATTTCATAATGATTTAAATCTCTCCATGCTTGTTCTGTGTCATCTTCTGCCTTCTCAATGGAGTTTCGAAGCGCATGATCACCTCCAGCAATAATTCCAATCACTTTTTCAGGTAATGTACCAAACGTGGGCGGACATTCTGAAGCATCGAGAACACCTAGTCTTCCACTGGTTCCAGCACCAATGTAAAAAAGACGACCTCCATTTTTAAGTTGAGAAACCACTCTTTCTATTAAAAGTTCTATTTGGGGCAAGACTTTTCCTACTGCTTGCACTGCATTCTGATCCTCTTCATGAATNCATTTTAATAGCTCAAGAATTTTTTTTTGTTCTAAGTTATTGTGGNGGGAATCGGCTTCNGTAATNTTTTTAAAANNCATANGTTAAATATNCAAATCANCTANTATACTTNCATTATATCAAANACCCATTAATAANAAAAATATTTTNTAGATAATNTGAAAAAATNATCCAATTTTTACCTCTAGNCTTTNTTTAAGAGCTGATAAGAATTGTTGAGTATTCAAATAATGANTNTTATTNAAATCNTTTCCGTNGATCAAAAGCGCNAGATCTTTAGTCATTTTTCCATTTTCAACAGTTTCAATACACACATTTTCCAAAGTTAAACAAAAGTCAATTAATGCTTGATTACCATCAAGTTTTCCTCGGTGAGTCAATCCTCTAGTCCATGCGAATATGGAGGCAATAGGGTTTGTGGAGGTTTGCTTTCCTTGTTGGTGTTGACGGTAATGTCTTGTGACAGTACCATGAGCTGCTTCTGCTTCCATAGTCTTCCCATCGGGAGTGACAAGGGTAGAGGTCATTAGTCCCAAAGAACCAAATCCTTGAGCTACTGTGTCTGATTGGACATCACCATCATAATTTTTACATGCCCATACAAATCCTCCGTTCCATTTCATTGCGGCAGCCACCATATCGTCAATCAAGCGGTGTTCGTATGTAATTTTTGCTTTTTTGAATTTATTTTTAAATTCATTATCAAATACTTCTTGAAATATATCTTTAAATCTACCATCATAAGCTTTCAAAATGGTATTTTTTGTTGAAAGGTAAAGCGGCCAGCCTTTGTCTAGGGCTCGATTCATACAAGAGCGAGCAAAACCGTATATGGAAGAATCAATATTATACATAGACATTGCAACACCATTTTCTTGGAAGTGATATACCTCCCAAGTTTTTGGTGTTCCACCATCATCTGGAGTAAATGTCATGGTTAGTTTTCCTTTTCCAGAAGTCACTGTATCTGCAGCTTTATATTGATCTCCAAATGCGTGACGACCAATGCAAATTGGTTTGGTCCAGCCTTGAACATAACGCGGCACATTTTTCATAATAATAGGCTCTCTAAAAACAGTCCCACCTACAATATTTCGAATTGTTCCATTAGGAGATCGCCACATATTCGAAAGATTGAATTCTGAGACTCGATCTTCATCCGGGGTAATTGTGGCACACTTAATCCCTACATTATATTCTTTAATAGCATTGGCGGCTTGGATTGTAATTTTATCTTCTGTAGCATCCCTTGAGGTTACTGATAAATCAAAATATTTAATATCGAGGTCTAAATAAGGAAGAATCAATTGGTCTTTTATGAATTTCCAAATGATTCTAGTCATTTCATCTCCATCAATTTCTACTATTGGGTTGACTACTTTAATTTTTGACATTTATCTATTATTTGATTTCTGTTGCAAATATACGGCTAGCTTTTATTATTACTTAAAAAGAAAATAAAAAAACCGCCAGTTAGGCGGTTTTTTTTGAGGTCTTTCTTAATTAATCAATACGCGCTTCTTTGATACGCGCTTTTTTACCNGTTAAGTTTTTGAAATAATAAATACGTGAACGACGTACTTTACCCTTTTTATTAATCTCAATTTTTTCTATTCCAGGCATATTTACTGGAAAAATACGTTCCACACCTATTACACCTGACATTTTTCGGATGGTAAAGGTTTTTGAAAGCCCCTGTCCTTTAATCTGGATAACAACTCCTTTAAAAAACTGAGTACGTACTTTATTTCCTTCTCGTATTTGATAATACACTGTTATGGTGTCGCCAGTTCCAAATTCTGGGAACTCTTTTTTCTCGATAAATTCGTTTTGAACGTAACTGAGTATAGCTTCCATTTAATAAAATTTTAATTTGACTTATATTAATATTAGTATTTTTATCAGTGATTAATCTTTGAAGATGCAAAAGTAAAATTATTTTTGGAGTATACAATATCATTAATAGTTTTATAAAAAGTTGTTTTTCAACTACAGGAGATCAGGGCGAAGTCTTGTAGTTCGCTCTAATGCTTTTTCTTCACGCCATGTTTCTATCTTAGGAGTGTTTCCAGAAGTAAGTATATTAGGCACTTTCCAACCATTATAATCAGCAGGTCGAGTATAAATAGGCGGTGCTAAAAGTCCATCTTGAAAGCTATCGGTTAGGGCAGATGATTCATTTCCTAGGACACCTGGAATCAACCGAATTATACTGTCACAAAAAATAGCGGCAGCAAGTTCGCCTCCAGAAAGGACAAAATCACCAATGGAAATTTCATGGCTGATAAGGTTATCTCGTACTCGCTGATCTACACCTTTATAATGGCCGCAAAGAATGATAATATTTCCTAAGGTAGAAAAGTGATTAGCGCTATTTTGATTTAAAGTCTCTCCGTCGGGAGTGAGGTAAATTATTGCATCGTATTGATAATTTTTTTTCAAAGCTTTAATGCATAAATCTATTGGCTCAATCATCATAACCATACCTGCGCCACCTCCATAAGGGTAGTCATCTACCTGTTTATTTTTGTGATGACTGTAATCTCTAGGGTTGTGAAAATAAACCGAGGCTTTTCCTGATTGAAGCGCCTTTTTAATAATTGAGGCTTCAAAAGGACTTTTCAACAATTCAGGAAAAAGAGAAATAATATCTATACGCATAAAAAATTATACTAAAAATAAATAAAGTCGTACAAGCAAACTACGACTTTGTTCCATAATTTTTTAAATTTAATGTTAATATTGAATCAATACAATTTTCTTTTCACCTGAAGGACTCAGGAATAATAAATCTTCGATATCTCTACTTTCTATATTCTTTATATCAGATAATAGGTTTACTTCTTTACCATTTACTTCGAGTAATATATAACCGCTATCAATACCTCGTTGATATAATCTTCGATTATTCATGATTGAAATATAAAGTCCATATTCGGTATTGTATTTCTTCTTTTGTTCAGAATTTAATGGTCTCACCTCCATATAGTAAAATAATGCGCGATTTATTTTTTCTAGACGCACATCTACCTTTTTCTCTTTTCCATCTCTTCTGAAGACTACACTTACTTTTTCTCCTGGCCTTTTAGTAGCTAGGTAACCTGAAAGGTCAGCAAATTCATTAATTTTTATACCATCTACACTTTTTATAATATCATTTGCTTTTAAACCAGCAAGATCAGCACCTAAGCCTTTTTCTAGATCTGTTATGTAGAAGCCTTCTGTTTCTTCTACCTCAAACCGGGCAGCCATTTGAGCGTCTAGGGCTTGACCAATCACACCTAACAATCCACGCTGTACGTCTCCGAATTCAATGATATCTTCAAATACTTTTCGAGCAACATTACTTGGAACTGCAAAAGAATAACCNACATAACCTCCATTCATGGATGAAATNGCNGTATTAATTCCTATTAATTCACCATTAGTATTAACNAAAGCACCACCACTATTTCCACGATTAACTGCNGCATCGGTTTGAATATAAGATTCATTTTTNCNNTCTCTTTTGTTAAGNTCACGTGATTTTGCACTTATGATCCCTGCAGTTACTGTTGAGTTTAAGTTAAANGGATTNCCAACTGCTAAAACCCATTCACCAATTCGAGTAGCATCTGAATTTCCAAAATAAACATATGGTAGTTTTTCATTTTCATTTATTTTTAAAACAGCAATATCTGTATCTGGATCTGTTCCGATAACTTTAGCTTCGTAGGTNTTATTGTCATTAGTTGTAATTTCAATTTCTTTATTNTTTTCAATTACNTGATAGTTNGTAATTATGTAGCCATCTGNNGANACAATAACNCCACTTCCAGTTCCAATACNTTCGGGAAGCTCTTCGTCTCCGTAGAAATACTNATAAATAGAAGGAGTATTGTTTGATTCAATGCTAGTGTTTTTTACATGAACAACAGCATCTACNGTCTTTTCTGCAGCAGCTGTAAAGTCTGTAGATTCAGCAGCATAACCATTNGTATTAAAGTTATAATTTGTTGGGATAAGTCTAGGGGCNTCAATTAAAAGATCATTTTTAGTTTTTTCAGTTTGATAAAACTGATCATAAATGAAAATACTAAATGCCGAGCNTAAAATTGTTATTNTAAATGTTATTAAAAATGATTTCATANTTTTTTTTACAAAAATATTNATTTTTNATAAAATTTAAATCTCTTTAACGCCTCTTTAACANCCTTTAAATTAATTATATTTGAGAAATGAAAATTGAATTTGAAAAATATCANGGTGCAGGNAATGATTTTTTGATTTTAGACAATAGGTTGGAAAAATATAGTTCATTAACTAAAATCCAAATTGCTTTTCTATGCAATCGATTTNAAGGNATTGGAGCGGATGGTCTCATTTTNATAAATTCTGATGAATNTTCNGACTTTCAGATGCAANATTTTAATTCTGATGGTAAAGAGAGTTCACTCTGCGGNAATGGAGGNCGNTGCGCTGTGGCTTTTGCACACTCTAAAAAAATTATCTCNGACTCGACTACTTTTTTTGCTGTTGATGGTTTACATTTCGCGACTTATATTAGTCCTTATGAAGTTAAACTTGAAATGAAGAATGTAAGCAAATTATCAAAGACAGAAGATGGCTTAATTATTGATACAGGCTCACCTCATTATATTCTTTTAGTTGAAGATATTCAAGCTATTGATGTAGAAAAAGAAGGAGCATCAATACGCTATTCCGATTCATTCTTGCCAAATGGAATTAATGTAAATTTTGTGGAAAAAGTAGATTCAAAACATTATAAAATTCGAACTTATGAAAGAGGTGTAGAAGGGGAAACCTTAGCATGTGGTACAGGAGCTGTAGCTGCAGCTCTTGGAATGCACTATNTAAANGAATCTGANGGTATAAAAGAGATTCTNATGGNAGCAAAAGGNGGTGATTTGAAAATTTCTTTTGAAGTCACNGAGCATAAATACCATCAAATCTTTCTNAAGGGNCCNGCNACTNACGTATTCTCNGGTAAAGTTGAATTATGAATTTNAAAGAAATTCACTTAAGAGCATTAGAACCNGAAGATNTTGAAATTTTGGANAAAATAGAAAATAANAGCNATTATTGGAATTATTCAAATCAAACAGAGCCCTTTTCACGTCATATTCTAAAGCAATTTATTAATCAACAAAAANAAGATATTTTTGAAGTAAGACAAAANCGTTTTGTGATTTCAAATATTCAAAATAAAGTTTTTGGCTTTATAGATTTATTTGATTATGAACCACTTCATCGTCGAGCTGGAGTTGGTTTATTTATTATTGAATCTTTTCGAAATTTAGGCTTAGGAAAAGAAGCCTTAAAGCTGGTACACATATTCACAAAAAAACATTTAAATATAAACACTCTTTTTGCTAACGTTGGAAAAGAAAATATTTCAAGTAATCATTTGTTTTTATCATTAGGTTATCACCAAGTAGGCCTTAAAAAGAAATGGAATTTTTATGAAGACGCNTTCCATGATGAATATCTTTATCAAAAAATCCTATAAAAAATGTACAAAAGAAAANTACTCTTAACAATCAGTTTAGTTGGTGTAATAATAGGAGTATATTTTGTTGTTAATTTCTANCAAATCTTTTTTTGGAGTAATACATCTTTTAATAATGAAGCTTCNTACTTATTTATAGATCGAGATGATAATATTGATTCTCTTGAGCTNCANTTANATCCCTTATTGAAATCAGTAGATCGATTTTTGCTTGCTGCAGAGAAAAAAGGATATATAAATCGGATTCGCTCAGGTAAATATAAATTAGTTCCTAAAATGGGAAATAACGAATTGATCAATGTTTTACGCTCTCAAAAACTTACAGTCTCAGTAANATTTAATAATAAAGAGCGTCTTGAAGATTTGGCGATTNGATTATCTGAACAACTNGAACCTNANAAAAATTTATTTTTAAATTCATTTTATGATNCAGAATTTTTAAAAATCAACGGTTTTACTAAAGAAAATGCATTNAGTATGTATTTACCAAATTCTTACAATGTATTTTGGGATGTTACTCCAGAGNATTTTAGGGAATTNATGCTTAAAAATTATAAACTNTTTTGGAATAAAAAACGAATNGAAAAAGCAAAAAATCTTGGTTTAAATCCNATTGANGTATATATTNTAGCTTCAATTGTNCATAAAGAATCTATAAAAAAGGATGAGCAGCCTNGAATAGCAGGTTTATACCTTAATAGATTAAANAAACGAATGCGCCTTCAGGCAGACCCTACAGTAATTTTTGCTCATAAAAGAGCCTCAGGTNATTTTGAAAAGCAGATCAAAAGNGTATTNTATAANGATTTNCAATTGAACTCTCCNTACAACACATATAAGGTNAAAGGTCTTCCCCCTGGNCCTATNACAATGCCTGATTTATCTACTATAGACGCTGTATTAAATTACGAGAAGCACGACTATCTTTACTTTGTCGCTTCACCAAACAAGCCAGGCTATCATTTATTTTCTAAAAGTTTGATCCAGCATAATCTTAATAAGAAAGAATATATTCGATGGATTAACAACCAAAAGATTTATCGTTAAAAATCCGACTCAATAATAAAAATCGATGGTCGTTTATCGAGTCTAAGTTTTTGTTTTTTCCAATCTTTAATCTTAAGTGTCTTTATAAATTCTGTTCTTAGAGTTAAATCACTGGCGATACAAAGAAGTGTTGAAGACATTAGTGTATTTAATATATCTCTTAAAAGGATATCATTTCTATATGGTGTTTCAATAAATAATTGAGCCTGATTTTCTCGAATTGCTTTTTTTTCAAATTTTAAAAGTGATTGCTTTCTTTGTTTTGAATCGATAGGCAAATATCCATTAAAAGCAAAATTTTGACCATTCATTCCAGAGCTCATCATAGCTAGAAAAAGTGAAGAAGGACCAACTAAGGGTTTGACAGGAACTCCAGATTTATGAGCTTTAGAAACTATTATGGCTCCAGGGTCTGCAATACCTGGTGCACCCGCATCAGACACCAATCCCATTTGAATTCCTTTAAGACAAGGACTTAGATAAGTTTCTATCTCTTCTTGGGTCGTAAATTTATTCAATGGATATAAGTACAATGAATCTTGACNTTTATTCGGAACTAATTTTTTAANAAANCTTCGAGNGAATTTCTCATTTTCAACNATAAAATGATCTATCTCTTCTACTTTTNTTTTTNCAGCTAAAGGAAGTACTTCTAGCGGAGAATTATCTCCCAAAGGACTTGAAATTAGATAAAGAGTTCCAAATGAATTCTTAGTTTCCATCAGTTGTGTGATTTTAGAATACGATCACAGGCATTATCAAGAAGTTCAAAACAATGTTTAAAACCGTCCTCACCACCATAATAAGGATCTGGTACTTCATTTTGATCCTCTAAGATAAGCTGAACCTTCTCCTTTTCTTGATCTGTTTCAGCGAGTGCAATGACCTTCTTATAATTGCTTTGATCCATTACATAAATTTTAGAAAAGAAACTAAATTCATTTTTATGAAATTGCCGTGCTTTTTGATTCTGAATAATTATNCCATTTTTTTTTGCAATTTCAATACTTCTTGGNTCTGGTGGTTTACCTATATGGTATGCTNCNGTTCCGGCAGAATCAACATCTACTTTTTTTGGATCAANTTTGCTTTCNAATATTCCTTGTGCTAGTGGNGAACGACAAATNTTACCCAAACANACCATGAGNATATTTATTTTANTCATAAAAANAAGCTTATANNNTCAATTTTTGACTTANGTCNTCCACGTATTTACGAAATTGTTTATCCGTAAAACTAAGATTNTCNACTGTTTTACATGCATGTAAAACNGTNGCATGATCNCTTTTTCCTATTTGGCTNCCAATACTAGCTAATGAGGCTTTTGTGAATTTTTTTGCAAAGTACATCGCCAGTTGACGTGCTTGAACAATATGTCTTCTTCTTGTTTTGGACTGAAGTGTTTCGACATCCATTTGGAAATAATCCGAAACTACTTTCTGAATATAGTCTATAGAAACTTCTCGTTTGGTATTTTTAACAAACTTCATAACCACTTCCTTGGCTAAATCAAGAGTGATTTCTGCTTTATTGAATGAAGACTGTGCGATTAGTGAAATGATACCACCTTCTAATTCTCTAACATTTGTTTTGATATTTTTTGCAACGTATTCTATGATATCTTCTTCTATTTCNACACCATCTCTNTAGAGTTTATTTTTNAGAATTGAAATTCGAGTTTCATAATTGGGAAGTTGTAATTCAGCAGAAAGNCCCCATTTAAATCGAGAAAGAAGTCTTTGNTCAATATCTTGCATNTCAACNGGAGCCTTGTCNGAGGTAAGGATAACNTGTTTTCCGTTTTGATGTAAGTGNTTAAAAATATGAAAAAAGACATCCTGTGTTCCTGACTTTCCAGACAAAAATTGGACNTCATCAATAATAAGAACATCAAGTAACTGNTAGAAATGNATAAANTCATTTCGAGTATTCTTTTTTACAGCTTCTATATACTGTTGTGTAAATTTTTCTGCTGCAATATAAAGAACNGTTTTATCTTGGTACTTGTCTTTAATTTNAACNCCAATAGCATGGGCTAGNTGGGTTTTNCCTANNCCCACACCACCAAATATTAAAAGNGGGTTAAATGATGTTCCNCCGGGTTTTGATGNAACTGCTAGTGCTGCCGANCGTGCAAGTCTATTNGANTCTCCCTCTAAAAAGTTATCNAAATTGTAATTAGGGTTTANTTGAGATTCAATCTGNAGATTTTTAATCCCTGGTATAATAAAGGGATTTTTTANTTCNGTGTTTTGNGAATATAGNGGTCCATCAACTTGTTGTGGNGTGAGTCCAATTCGATTTGAGCTAGGTATNTTTTCNGTAAAAGCATTATTNTTACCGTATCGATTTTCCATTCTAATAGAATATACTAATCTGGCGTCAGAGCCTAATTCTTTTTGGAGNGCAGTCTTTAGTAATTTAACATAATGTTCTTCNAGCCATTCGTAAAAAAANTTGCTTGGTACTTGGATGCTTANAACATTGTCNGATATCTTTAANGGAANAATAGGNANAAACCATGTTTTAAANGCTTGAGGCTGGATGTTATCTTCAATAAAANTTAGGCAGTTATTCCATACCGAGATAGCTTTTGCGCTCATTTGCTTAGAAGATAATTTTAAAGAAATTTGTATGGTCCACGTTTGATTATTCGATATAACAAATATTCACAAAAAAAAATTAAAAAAAAATGAAATTGCTATTGAATAATAACTTTTTTTTTAAGATATTCAGGTTCAACAAAATGTAGTCCAAAATTTATACTTCCTACATGTTTTTAATTTTTNCTTACTATTTAACATGANATACACAACAAAACCTATAGTGGTTCGCTATGTTGAAACTGACAAAATGCAATTTGTTCATCATAGTAATTACCCAAAATANTTTGAATTAGCACGAATAGAATGGCTANCTAAATTAGGAGTGTCNTATGCTTCNATTGAAAAAGAGGGAATTTTACTNCCAGTNGTTTCAATAAAAACNNAATTTAAAAAACCCTTATTTTTTGGAGATGAATTTAGAATTACTGTNAGTTTAAAGAANCCTCCAAAAGCAACTTTNGAATTTGATTATCATGTTATTAACCAACANAANCANATAATTTGTGANGGNAATACCATTTTAGCTTTTTTATCTNCNAAAAAAAATCGTCCGATTCGTTGTCCNGAATTTTTATNAATGCTATTTACTTAAAATAAATTTTCANNGTATTATCNCCTAATTCTTCTTNNCTAAATAATGGAGCATAAAACTNTGGNGACTTGATTCCTTTTTTAAATTTTTGTTTGGAAGTGAATATNCGTGCTTCATCCCATAATTCNTGCTTAATAAAATAATTGAGTGTTTTTTGNCCACCTTCAACAAAAAGTGATAAAATNTTTTTTTTGTAACAGAATTCTATAAGCGAATCAAGATTNAAAGGATTTAATATNTGATATTCTTTNTTTTCTTTTAGATGTCGCTCTGTTTTNTTTTTACACAAAATAATAGTTCGTAATTCATCTTTAAGTAAGGTNNCGTCTTCNGGTATTCTATNNGATGGATCAAGAATTATTCTCAACGGATTATTTCCTGGCCATTCTCTTGTGTTTAATATCGGATTGTCTGTGATCACAGTTTGCGCACCAACTAAGATTGAAGCTTCTTGACTTCTCCATTGATGGACTTTTTGTTTTGAGAGATTATTGGAAATCCAGAAGGGTCGATTTGTTTTATTTATTAAAGGAGAGATAAACCCATCTTCAGTTTGTGCCCATTTCATTATAATGTATGGCCGTTTTTTCTGATGAAAAGTATAAAACCTACGATTTAAAAATTCAGCTTCTTTTTTCAAGACAGCTTCAATAACTTCAACTCCGGCTTCTTTTAGTTTTAAAATTCCTTTACCAGCTACTTGAGGGTTTGGGTCGGTTGAGGCAATTACAACTTTCTTTATACCGAACTGAATAATCAAATCTGCACAAGGAGGGGTTTTACCAAAATGAGAACAAGGTTCTAAATTGACATATAATGTTGATTCAGTCAATAAAGTTTTATCGCTAACTTCATTGATTGCATTGACTTCTGCATGTGGTTTACCTGCCTTTTGATGCCACCCTTCTCCAATAATTTTATTTTCATACACAATTATTGCACCAACCATTGGATTGGGATAGGTATTTCCTATTGCTTTTTCAGCTAGAGCTAAACAGCGTTTCATAAAATCAATATGAGAGCTATTTGTCAAAAATTAAATTATTTTGGTTACTACTTTTTAGTACATTATTATTGATGTTAAATTTATAACAAATATTGAGTAATGAGGATTCGATATATCGAGAAATCAGATAATACAAAAATTGCTGCTGTCATTCGAAAAGTAATAATCGAAATGGGAGCTCCAAAGACAGGTATTGCATACGAAGATCAAGAGTTGGATGCGATGTTTGAAGCTTATGAAAAGGATCGATTCATCTATTTTGTAGTAGAAAATGCAAAACAAATTTTTGGGGGTGCTGGTATTGCTCCTCTAAAAAATGGCGATCCTCTCATTTGTGAACTACAAAAAATGTATTTTCTTCCTGAAGCTCGAGGAAAAGGTTTGGGAAAGCAAATGATTCAGAGGTGTATTGATTTTGCCAAAGTGAGTAATTTTAAGCTATGCTATATTGAAACAATGCAAAACATGAAAGATGCTCAAAAATTATACATCAAAACAGGCTTTAAATATATATATCATTCCTTGGGAAATACAGGACATTCTTCCTGCCCTATATGGATGTTAAAGACTCTCTAATGAAATTGATAACTGCACGAGATATATTTAGAGATACTCTAAAGGATTTGTATTCTTCAAATGAAGCTTATTATTATTTTAAAATCATTTTAACTTCATTGTTTAAAATAGAACCAACCGCTATTGCTTTAGAACCAAATTTGATACTAAAAACTGAACAACAAAAAAAATTGCAGTCTTTGATGACTGATCTACTTTCAGAAAAACCATTGCAATATCTGTTGGGTGAAATTAATTTTCGATCAGTAGAGATTAAAGTTAATCCACTTGTATTAATTCCTCGTCCAGAGACCGAAGAATTGGTTGGATGGGTTTTGGAGGATTTTTCAAGTTTAAAGCGCGAATTAACATTAATTGATTTGGGAACAGGTAGCGGTTGTATTGCTATTGCTTTAAAAAAAGAACAACCCCTTTTTAAGGTTCACGCACTGGATTTAGACCAAGATATTTTGGATTTAGTTTCTTTAAATGCTGATACTAATAGACAAGAAGTAAATTGTATTCAGGGCGATATAATCGCTTTGGAAAAACTTAAACTAGAAGTTGAGGTTATTGTTTCGAATCCGCCATATATTATGCCTAAAGAAAAAGCCACGATGAAAAAAAATGTATTAGAATTTGAGCCATACCAAGCCTTATTTGTACCCAAAGAGGATCCCCTTATCTTTTATAGAAATATATTGATTTATGCAGAGAAAAATCTAAAAACTAAAGGGAAAATATATTTTGAAATTAACCCCCTTTGTGAATCAGAATTGGAAACCTTAATTTTAAGTTTTAATTCTTACACCATCACAAAACGATTGGATATCTTTGGAAAGATAAGAATGTTGNGATTAGAAAAATTATAGTCATGAGAGCTGCTNTTGAAAAAATTGAATCTCTTAGAAAAGCCTTACANGAGCACAATCATCGATATTANATGTTGGATCAGCCTATAATTACTGATTATGAATTTGATCAGATGCTCAAAGAATTACAAGAACTTGAAAAGGNTTACCCNGAATTCAATGATCCNAATTCACCCACAAANAGAGTTGGAGGTGGTGTATCNAAATCGTTTNAAACANTNGCCCATCGCTTCCCTATGTATTCTCTNTCAAATACNTATTCTAAAGAAGAATTGGAGCAATGGGAAGAGCGTTTAAGAAAGATTTTAGGNTCCGAAGCAGTCATTAATTATAGTTGTGAGTTAAAATTTGATGGTGTTTCTGTAAGTTTAACTTATCAAAACGGTTCGCTTATCCAAGCNCTAACANGAGGNGATGGAACTCAGGGNGATGCGATTACAACAAATGTCAAAACCATTCANACNATTCCTTTGAAATTAATAGGTGATTACCCTCCNTTTTTTGAAATCCGTGGAGAGNTTATAATGCCNTGGAAGGGATTTAATAAGATGAATGAGGAGCGTGCANTAANAGGAGAACCTTTGTATATGAATCCGCGNAATACNGCTTCAGGAAGTTTAAAATTNCAAGATAGTAGCTTGGTTGCTAAAAGACCATTGAANTGTTTTCTTTATGCTTTAGCAGGTGATCAATTGCCAGTANANTCACAATATGAAGCTNTGGAAAAANCNAGATCTTGGGGATTTANGGTNCCAGAATCAGCAAAACTTGTAACNAATATTGATGATGTTTTTGAGTTTATAAGATTTTGGGATGAAAAAAGAAAGTATCTNCCTTATGAGATAGATGGCATAGTGGTGAAAGTAAATCAATTTGATCAACAANAAGAACTNGGNTTTACTGCAAAAGCNCCNCGTTGGGCNATGGCNTTTAAATANANGGCAGAGCAGGTTNCAACNATTTTAAAAGNTGTTAAATATCAAGTNGGGAGAACAGGAGCTGTTACTCCGGTCGCCNATTTGGACCCTGTAGTAATTTCAGGAACNACAGTAAAACGAGCTTCNNTGCACAATGCAGATCAAATTGAAAAACTCAACCTTAGAGTTGGAGACCATGTTTTTGTCGAAAAAGGNGGAGAGATAATNCCTAAAATTACTGCGGTTGATATATCAAATAGAGGCTCAAAGNAAGCCAAAGTNAATTTTATATCANACTGTCCTGAGTGTGGAAGNGNNTTGGAAAGAGAAGNTGGCGAGGCTCAANANTATTGTAAAAATGAAACAGAATGTCCTCCTCAAAAAATTGGNAAAATTCAGCATTTTATAGGAAGAANGGCAATGGATATTGAGGGTTTGGGTGGAGAGACAGTAGNNCTGTTNTNTAAAGNAGGCNTATTAAATTCTATAGCAGATTTATACCTTTTNGAAAAAGATCANATTTTACCATTAGACCGAATGGCCAATAAATCNGTATCCAATTTAATNGATGGGATAGAAAAGTCAAAGGAAAAGCCTTTTGCAAAAGTCTTGTTTGGATTAGGAATTCGNTTTGTTGGCGAGACAGTAGCCAAAAAATTGAGTAAACAGTTTAAATCNATTANGGCANTAAAAAANGCTACTGTAGAGCAACTGACTGANACAAANGATATTGGNGAACGAATAGCAAANAGCTTGNTTGATTACTTTGCCAACCCNAAAAANCAACTTNTGATTAGTCGACTAGANTCCTTTGGTCTTCAGTTNAAGGAATTAGNGNTAGAACAAAAATACCATTCTGCTTTTAAAGGAAAGCGATTTGTGGTTAGTGGNGTTTTTCANAAATATTCACGTGAAGAATTGAANAAAGAAATAGAATCATNNGGTGGAATTATTGTCAGNTCGGTATCTTCAAAAACAACNTATTTNATTGCTGGAAATGGGATGGGNCCNNCAAAAAAAGAAAAAGCCGAACAGTTTAACATACCNATTATAAANGAATTTGANTACGATNCCCTAAAAAATTNAANAATTTAATACGTTACATTTATAACAAAATTTNNAATAATGTCCANAAATTTGATTTATTTTAATTCATCCTNTTTTTTAGGTAANATTGTGTTNTNAATGTTAGATGTNTTTTTAANTTTNATTTTACAATTTAGACANAGAGATAATATTAAACGCATAAAGTCTCAGTCTAAAAATGTNAANAAGAAGTTTAAATCTCTTNTAATTATTTGTTCTAAGGANGAATATCANAACCAAAAGCTTTTTTTANACTTTNCAAATCAATTAAATATTTCGTCTAAAAAANTAACTTTAGTAGTATTNTCTAAANAAGAGTTAGTGGAAATAAAAAAAACNCCATTTNNNATGTATTTNATTTCAAAAAAATCAATTGGTTTTTTTGGAAAAATGCCTGATTTGAAAAAAGAATTATTTAAGAAAAAATTTGATTTGCAAATTAATTTTTTCAACTATCGTTCCTTTTTTTATGAATTTATAAGTGCATCATGTANGTCAAAACTTAGAGTCGGATTTTCNAAATCTAACCAGCAAATAAATGATTTAATTTTNGATATAGANTTAAAACAACANAAACTCTTTNTAANCGAGACTAAAATATTCCTCAACGCAATTTTAAACAAATAAAAAATGNATTTAAAAGGATTGGGGGTTGCAATGATTACTCCATTTACGNAAGACGGTANNATTGATTTTGATGCCATCCCNTTGATTGTAGAAAACATAACAACTGGNAGAGCAGACTATATTGTNTTAATGGGAACAACAGCTGANTCTTCTTGTTTATCAGCTAAAGAAAAACAANAGNTTATTCAAATGGTTGTTAAAATTAATAATAATAGATTNCCTCTAGTTATTGGAATAGGAGGNAACAACACCGCAAAAGTAGTNNAAGAAATTNAGAGTACTGATTTATCTNATTTCAAGGCAATTTTNTCTGTNTCTCCATATTATAACAAACCAACTCAAGAGGGTATTTATCANCANTACAAAAAAATTGCTTATGCNAGCTCGTTACCAATTATTGTTTANAATGTNCCTTCAAGAACAGGAACTAGCATTCATGTNAATACCTTTGTTCGNTTGGTCANTGATTTTAAAAATATCATTGCNATTAANGAGGCTAGCGGAGAAATGACTCATGCTGAAAACATTATCAAAAATTGTCCATCCNANGTTCAAGTCATTTCAGGAGAAGACTCATTGAACTTACCTATGCTTTTGGCTGGCGCTGTAGGAACAATTTCGGTATTGGGAAATGCCCTTCCTGTCCCAATTGTTAAAATGTTTCACTATGTTGATCAAGGTGAGCTTTCAAAGGCATATGAATTACATTATCAACTATTAGACATAATCTCTTTATTNTTTGAGGAAGGAAACCCAACTGGGATTAAAGCTTTAATGGAATCTCTTTCNTTTTGTGGAAANACTGTNAGATTACCNTTNGTAANGGCTTCCNAAGNTTTATGTGAAAAAATTGAAAAAGCAACTGAGAATGNATTTTAGCTTTTCAAATTCATTATAAACTATTTTAATATCACCTTTNGAAATAAAATTTCCATTCTCATTCATATTTAGTACTTTCGCAGCATGAANTNTAATATGCTTAAAGTTTTNTTATANATACTTTTAGGTTCATTTGTTTGTTCCTGTAGTGATTACCAAAAANTTTTGAACAGNGATGACACATCAGTAAAATATAAAGAAGCTGAAGTTTANTATAATAANGGTGAATACCGTAAGGCAAACAGATTATTTGAACAAATTATTCCTAAGTATAGNGGCAAACCACANGCNCAGCGTATTATTTTCTTTTTTGCAGATAGTTATTTTCAAATAAAAAGCTATTATCTAGCAGCATATCAATATGAAAATTTTATAAAATCCTATCCTAAAAGCCAACGAGTTCANGAAGCNTCNTTTAAAGCTGCCANGAGCTATTATTTCCAATCACCCAAATTTAGCTTAGATCAGGATGACACCTATACNGCTATAGAGAAACTTCAGGTATTTTTAAATCTATATCCAGATTCNGAATATGCTGATAGGGCNAATCAAATGATAGCTGAATTACAAGAGAAANTAGAAAAAAAGAATTTTGAAATTGCAAAGCANTATTATACCATAAGAGATTATAAAGCNGCNATAAAAGCAAATGATAATTTTATTTCAAGTTTTCCAGGAACAAAATTNAGAGAAGAAGCATTGTATACTAAGTTTATTTCATCTTATCANATTGCCATAAATAGTATTAACACCAAAAAAGAAGATAGATTAGAGGATCTAATTCAACAATTTAATACAATCATCAGATATTATCCAGAATCATTATTTTTGGATGATTTGGAAAAGAAAATGGAAAAAGTAAATTNAGATATTGANTTCATTAATCAAACTANAGGAAAACAAACTAAAAAATCATGACAAAGTATAGAGAATCAAAAGCTGCGTTAACTTCTAAAACTTATGACAGAAATGAGATGGAAGGCAACGTGGAAAATATTTACGAAGCACTTTCTATCATTGCAAAAAGATCTACCCAGATCAATTTAGATATAAAAAAAGAACTTCACGAAAAACTAGANGAGTTTGCAACACACAACGATAGTTTGGAAGAAATTTTTGAAAANAAAGAGCAAATTGAAGTATCGCGTTTNTATGAGCGTTTNCCCAAACCNNANGCTATGGCNATAGAAGAGTGGTTAAANAAAAACATATACCACNGACAAACTGACGAACCAAAAATCTGAACAGATGAGTTTGTTGNGTAGCAAGAAGNTTTTACTTGGAATTTCCGGTGGAATTGCTGCTTATAAAANCCCTTTATTAGTNAGATCTCTAATNCAGTCAGGTGCGNAGGTTAAAATTGTCATGACCCCAGCNGCAAAAGACTTTGTCACCCCATTAACGCTCTCGACGCTCTCAAAAAACCCAGTNTTATCAACTTTTACAGCAGTGGATGAGGACAATCCTACTTGGAATGATCACGTAGCTNTAGGTCAATGGGCAGATGTATTTCTTATAGCACCTGCTACNTCTAATACACTCTCCTCAATGGNTCAGGGAAGGTGTAATAACCTTCTTTTAGCAGTTTATTTATCTGCGAAATGTCCAGTTTTTGTAGCTCCTGCTATGGATTTAGACATGTACGCACATCCCTCNAATTATAAAAATNTGGANACCTTAAAAGCTTATGGTAATTATGTGCTTCCAGTAGGTGATGGGTTNTTAGCAAGTGGTTTAGAAGGAAAAGGTAGAATGTTAGAAGTCGATCAAATTAAGTNCTANTTNGTATCNTNTTTCAATCCTGATTTACANCTCAAGGGGNAAAAAGTCTTAATTACTGCAGGACCTACNCANGAAGCTATTGATCCNGTTNGATNTATAGGAAATCANGCTTCTGGAAAAATGGGATATGCATTGGCAGAGGTTGCTTTAAAGATGGGTGCAGAAGTGATTTTAATTTCAGGCCCAAGTTNAGAAAAAATTAATNATCCTTCTTTAAAANTGGTGAGTATTGTGAATGCGGCAGANATGNCTNAGGCAGTTAAAAAATATTATGACGNTGTTGATATAGCTATTGCAGCTGCTGCAGTTGCTGACTTTAAGCCTCAAAAAGTTGCTTCTCAGAAGTTGAAAAAACATAATGGATTAGATATTATCAAATTGACNCCTACTNAAGATATTTTAGCNCATATGGGGAACCATAAAAAANAACAAATACTNATTGGCTTTGCCCTTGAAACAGAAAATGAAATAGAAAATGCAAANGCTAAGNTTANAAACAAAAATTTAGACGGTATCGTTTTGAACTCNTTGAAAGATANTGATGCTGGCTTTTCTGTTACCACTAATAAAATTACTTTTATACATAATGATTTAAGAACAGAATCNTTCCCTCTCCAGTCAAAGTTAGCATGNGCCCACCGAATATTTGAACAAATCTTATCCATATGAGAAATTCTTTAATTGTTGTCCTCATTTTTATATCATTTTGTAGAATTAGAGCACAGGAGCTCAATGCACAAGTNATTGTAAATTCAGATTTGGTAAACCAAACCAACCAGCAAATTTTTAAGACCCTTGAACGCTCATTAAATGAATTTTTGAATACTCAAGTTTGGACTGATAAAGAGCTTTTAAACCAGGAAAAAATAACCTGCTCTTTTGTTTTAAATCTAAGTAATTACAATAATGATCAGTTNGAAGCAACGCTTCAAGTTCAATCTCAACGCCCNATTTTTGATACAAATTACGACACTCCAATTTTCAATTTTTTGGACCGGGACGTTGTTTTTAGTTACCAAGAATTCCAACCACTCTTTTTTAATCAATCTAGTTTTGAGTCTAATTTAGTTTCNNTATTGAGTTTTTATGTTTACGTGATTATTGGATTGGATGCAGATACCTTTGTTGAAAANGGAGGGAGTATTTACTATNAACAAGCTCTTCAAGTGGTTAATTTGGCTCAGGTTACNTCNNGAAAAGGCTGGAAAGCATCTGANGGTACAAGAAATCGTTTTTGGCTTATCGATAATTTGAGGTCAAATACCTTTAGAGAATATAGACAAGCGTTGTATACATATCACAGATCAGGGTTAGATCAGATGACTTCAGTTCCCTTAGAGGGAAAGGAAGCGGTCATGAAGGCAATTCAGCAACTTGAGCCGATGTTTTCAAGAAGGCCTAATGCTTTCTTGCTTCAAATTTTTTTTGATGCAAAGGTTGAAGAGATTGTCAATTTATTTAAAGAAGGACCCAAGATAGACTTCAAAGCAACAGAAACCGTATTGAAAAAAATAGCTCCATTTTTTGGTTCCAGATGGAAACAAATTAAGGCTTAATTTTTCTTAATATTCCTATCTTTAATTTCTGAAATAATTTAACAGTCTAGTATTGCTCACACAGCTCACAATAAAAAATTTTGCTTTGATTGAAGAATTGGAGGCTTCATTTTCTTCTGGAATGACNTGTATCACNGGGGAAACGGGTGCNGGCAAATCAATCCTTNTTGGCGGTCTGTCCTTGGTTCTTGGAAAACGAGCGGATCTTTCTTCATTATTGGATCCTAATAAAAANTGTGTCGTAGAAGCTTCCTTTCAAATTCAAGNCTATGCATTGCAATCTTTGTTTGAGACTTTAGANGTAGATTATNACGATTATACAGTATTNNGACGTGAAATTTTACCTCANGGAAAATCAAGAGCATTTGTTAATGATACCCCNGTAAANTTGACTGCTTTAGCNCAAATNAGTTTACATTTAATTGATCTTCATTCACAAAACGACACAAATACACTACTTGAGAATGAGTACCAGTTTCAAGTTTTAGATGCTCTGGCTGAAAATAAAAAGACCTTACTGGACTACCAAAGAATGCGCTCATCATTTATTGCTGTTCAGAAGAAATACCATAAACTCATGCTTGTGTCTGAAAATGCNAAATTAACTTATGAACTTGATGAATTTTTATATCAGGAACTTATAAAGTTGAATATTNAAGAAGGACTTCAAGAAGATNTAGAAAGTAAACACAGTTCACTNANACATATTGATTTTTTANAATCTAGTTTAGCAGAGACTGTNNAGCTTATNGAAAATGATTCCATAGGNCTGTTGAGTCAATTNTTAAAACTCCGAAGTNTNGCTTCAGGATTAGCNCAAAAATCTNGNCAATTTAATTNNCTTCAAAAGCGTTTNAATTCATTNTTTTTTGAAGCTGAAGATCTGCTTGATGAATGTAAANTTAAATTTGAGAATTTAGAAACNAATCCAGAGGAACTAGAAANNATTGAATCTCGTTTAGATCAATTGAATAGNTTACTGCAAAANCATAAAGTAAATTCTGATACAGAGCTCATAAAAATTGAAAAANATCTTGANNAGAGATTAACAAAAACCTCTAACATTGATTCNGAGCTNAATTCGCTTCAAGATNANGAACAAAAACTTAAGAAATCNCTTNCNGTTCTNTCTTCTATNTTGACNAAATCAAGAAAANGTGCCATTAAAATTCTNGAAAATGAATTNGAANATTTAGTTGCAAAAATGGGAATGACTGATGCTGCTTTTAAAATCGAATTANAACCCTCNGANGGTTTTTTGANTAATGGATCTGATCAGTTGAATTTCCAGTTCAAATCAAATAAAGGAAGTCAATTTAAGCCATTGAAAAAGATCGTTTCTGGNGGAGAACTTTCNCGAATTATGCTTGCCATAAAGGCAATTTTNTCAGGTTATNTTAAGCTTCCAACCTTNATTTTTGATGAAATTGANACAGGAGTTTCAGGGAAAATATCNGATAGTATTGCAGAAGTTATGGTNTCAATGGGGCAAANACTCCAACTCATCAATATNACACACCTCCCNCAGGTTGCNGCAAAAGGANATTGTCATTTTAAAGTTTTGAAAAAAGAANTAAACGGAAAAANCTTAACNCANTTATTTTCACTNAANAATGAGGCANGGGTNGAAGAAATTGCAATGATGCTATCTGGGAATGAGGTTACTCCAACTGCNATTGCCCACGCAAAACAATTAATGAATTAATTAAGTGTATCTTTAATNCTCTAAATAAAACACATGTCACATAAAATATTAGAAGGTAAAAAAGGAATTATTTTTGGTGCTTTAGANGATCAATCCATNGCTTGGAAAACAGCAGAATCNGTAGCTGANGCCGGGGGTNTTTTTGTACTNACCAATGCACCAGTTGCACTACGTATGGGAACAATCAATGTATTAGCGGAACAAACAGGCTCNCAAGTAATTCCAGCTGACGCCACAAATATTGAAGATTNGAACCAACTAATCGATCAAGCCCAAGAAATTTTTGGGGGTAAACTTGATTTTGTTTTACACTCTATTGGAATGTCTGTAAATGTTCGAAAAGGAAAACATTACACAGATTTAAACCATGCATGGATGGCGAAAGGATGGGATGTTTCAGCGGTTTCGTTTCACAAGTTGATGAAGAGTTTATATAAAAAAGATGCCATGAATGCTTGGGGAAGCATAGTCGCTCTTTCTTATGTTGCTGCTCAGAGAACCTTTCCTAATTACAATGATATGGCTGATAATAAGGCTTATTTGGAGTCCATCGCACGTAGCTTTGGGTATTTNTTTGGTAAGGATAAAAAAGTACGNGTTAACACNATTTCTCAGTCTCCTACACTTACNACTGCAGGAAAAGGAGTGGCTGGTCTAGATGGATTTTTAAATTATGCTGAAAAAATGTCCCCATTAGGAAACGCAACTGCCAAGGAATGTGCNGATTANACAGTGTCTCTTTTTTCTGATTATACCCGNAAAGTTACACTTCAAAATTTNTTTCATGATGGTGGGTTTTCTAATGTAGGNGTNAGTCAGGAGGTAATTGACGCAATCAGTGTAAACTCCTAATTTAGNCTAGAGGATGNATTAANATGTCAATACAAAAGACAGGAATTGAAAAAGTNATCAAAAGACTTCCAAACAAAAGTCGTTTTAGATTTTTTCTTCTTTTTGTTTTAATNTCCTTTAGNTTTTGGACAAGCACCAAGCTTTCAAAAGAGTATCAGCTTGTTCAGCCATTTTTTNTTAANTGGACAGAGGTTCCTAAAGGAATTATTTTGACCGATGATCCCGNTAAAATAAACTTAACTATAAATGCAAGTGGTATNGAGATTCTTTGGTATCGTCTANTNAAAGGAGAATTAGAGGTNTCTNTAANGGANGTTGATTTCAGTTCCTCTGATATAGTTTTGAACTTTAAAGAGNATTATTTCAGTATTCAAGAANAGCTTTTAAATGCGAGTAAATTGATACAGATAAGCCCTTCATTNTATAATCTTAAATATAGTAGAATGAGNTCGAAATGGGTAAATATTGCTCCTCAAACTTCCATNCAATTNAGACCTGGTTATCTTGGTNAAGANAAAATAAAGGTCATNCCAGATAGTGTTTTGGTCCATGGTNCAAAATCTATTTTAGANACTNTTAAAAAAATACAAACACTTGATTTTAAAGNATCAGATGTNCATAAAGTTATAGACCAAAAAATNGGTTTTAAATCAATCAGTGGACTTAAGTTCGAGAANAACCAAACACGTTTGTATTGGCCTGTTTTGNAATACTCAGAAAAGACTTTGAAAATTACNATCNAAATAATTAATCTTCCTTCNGGAGTAAAGATTAAACTNTTTCCNCCTCANGTATCACTGCGAGNGACACTTCCCCTTTCATTGGTAAGTACTCTTGAAGNAGCTGATTTTTCNATTGNAGTTGATTATAATGATATTTTTGANAACAAACCATCAGTTCTTGAATTGAAGTTGTTAAAANANCCCTCCTCAGTTAAAAAGACAATTTGGGATCCTAAATCAGTAAATTATTTGATAAGAAAATGAAAATCATNGGCTTAACNGGTGGTATTGGAAGTGGGAAATCAACTTTAATGAANTGTTTTCAATCGAAAGGANTTCCTTTTTTNGAATCAGATAGGGTTGGAATAGAATTAATGAATAGTGAACTAAAACAAGAAATAATAGACAATTTTGGTTCACANCTTTTCGNAACNGGAAATCTTGATAGAAAGCAACTNGCTAAGCTTGTTTTTACTGATGTGATNGCNCTTGAAAAATTAAATAAAATTGTNCACCCNGCTGTAGGNTATGCATTTAAGAAATTCAAANATGAACATAAGAANGTAAAGCTAATTATTAAAGAATCAGCAATTTTNTTTGAAACAGGAACTTTTANAAATTGTGATTTTGTGATTTTGGTATGNGCAGCTAAAGAGAATAGAATTTCAAGAGTAATGAATCGAGATGGTTTAAGTCGAAAAGCAGTACTTANAAGAATGGAANATCAATGGGATGACAAAAAGAAAAGGNCTTTAGCTGATTTTATTATTGAAAACACAACACTTCAATCAGCTAAAGANCANCTAGATAGAATACTAATTAANCTCTTGGGATAGGGAAAGGATTAACAAAGATTTGNCACTTTTATTGATTTAAAACTATGAAATTTGCTTAAAAATTAAGTAAAAAGCGANTATCGTCTTAAATTGTAATCAAATATTTTAATGAAAAGAGGTTTATTTATTTCTCTGGTAATTTTTATGATTGTTTCCATACTCGGTATTGTAGCACTTCAAGGTTATTGGATATACTCTGCTTGGGAGGATAAAGAGGAGGAATTTTCATTAGCTGTCCAACAATCTATTCAATTAGCAGCTGATGAAATTCAAGAGCGTGAATTATCTGATTATATCAAAGCTTACGAAAATTTAATTGATTCTTTAGATTCACCTGATAATGCAAGTTTTGCTAATATCTTTCTTTTTTTAGATGAAGACAAACCCAATAATCTATTATCATATTATGCTTATGGTATTCTTGAGGAAGATTATCAAATAACCCCATATTTAGATCCTAAACTTGGTGACACTATTGAAACTGTTATGGATGTGAAGCAAGTAAAAAACACTACTATAATTAATAAAAATGATATTTTCGATAGAGAAAATAACATTGTAGCTTCCATAGAGAAAATTAAAACTATTGAAAGAATGAATATTGCGAATCAGAGAATTCGAAATACATTCAAAGACTANACAACCAATACACCAATTCACAAAAGACTCAATAGAAATGAACTTGACTTTGTATTGAAGCGACATTTTGATTCTAAAAAAATAATTACCCCTTTTGAATTTGTGATTTATGATGATGGTCTAGCAACAAAAATAAAATCAAATAATTATTCCGAGGAGCAGCATGGATTCCGTTACTCTACTCCCATATTTGGAGATCAAGATGGCATCAGAGGTTACGAATTAGTCGTCTCTTTTCCCGAAAAAGATCAATATGTATTTTCTTCAATAATTGGTTTAGGTGGGTTGACTTTATTTTTAACCATATTTGTAGTTTTTGTTTCTGCAAGCGCACTCTATCAAATAATACATCANAAGAAAATATCTGAAATAAAAACCGATTTTATTAACAATATGTCACACGAATTTAAAACTCCAATTGCTACAATCAATTTGGCNTTAGATGCAATTTCAAATCCTAAATCAATATTGATTCCTGATAAGATTAAACGTTATGTAAGTATGATTCGTGAAGAAAACAATCGAATGCTTACCCAAGTTGAAAATATCTTGAGAATTTCTCAATTAGATCGAAGTATTGATCCCTTGAAAAAAACTAATTTGGATTTACATGTAATTATCGAAGAAGCAATTGGTCATATTGAATTAATATTAGCAAATAAATCTGGAACGCTNTCAAAAANGTATAATGCAAATNATACAGCAGTTTTTGGTAATAAAANTCATTTAACAAATATTATTGTAAATCTCCTTGATAATGCNTTAAAGTATTGTGANAGTAATCCAAAAATTATTATAGAAACAACTAATAATNNCAATTATTTTATTCTTAGNATAAAAGATAATGGAATTGGGATGAATCCATCAACCCAAAAGAAAATTTTTGAAAAGTTCTATCGTGAAACCTCAGGTAATATTCACAATGTAAAAGGACATGGACTAGGTTTGGCCTATGTAAAAAAAATAGTAGATTTCCATAAAGGAGAAATCAAACTAATTAGCAAAGTTAATGAAGGCACTACCTTTATTATATCATTACCAATCAATCAAAAAAATTGATAATTTCTCAATACTAAATTTATGAAAAACAGTAACAAAAAAATTTTAATTGTAGAAGATGATATTAATTTTGGAAATATTTTAAAAGAATATTTAAGTCTAAATGATTTTAATATCACCTTGGCTAAAAATGGAATTGAAGGTTTTGAAAATTTTAAAAAAGAAGAGTTTGATCTTTGCATATTGGATGTAATGATGCCTTACAAAGATGGATTTACACTCGCTAAAGAAATCCGAGAAGTAAATGAATTAGTNCCNATATTCTTTTTAACAGCAAAAGGCCTTAAGGAAGATGTNCTTAAAGGATTTAAATTAGGGGCAGATGACTATCTAACTAAACCTTTTGACTCTGAAGTGTTACTTGCAAAAATAAAAGTAATTTTAAATAGAAATAATAGTACAGCAATACCTTCAAACGATATCTTTGAATTCGAATTTGGTGGTTTCTATTTCAATTCAAAGCTACGTTTTTTAACTTTTCAAAACGAAGAGCCTATTAAATTATCTCCAAAAGAAAATCAATTATTACGTCTTTTGGTAATATACATTAACGATCTGCTTCCTAGAGAAGTAGCTTTAAGTAAGATATGGCGAGATGATAATTATTTTACTTCCAGAAGTATGGATGTTTACATTGCAAAACTCCGAAAATACATAAGTTTAAATAAAAAAGTACAAATTCTGAATATACATGGTGAAGGTTTCCGTTTAGTGATTACTTAGCATTTCTAGGGTGAAATGTTTCCATTACTTTCTTTAGATGATGGGTATCTAAATGAGTATAGACTTCAGTTGTAGTTATGCTTTCGTGCCCCATTAAAACTTGAATTGTCCTTAGGTCAGCACCATTTTCAAGTAGGTGAGTAGCAAAAGAATGTCTAAATGAATGTGGACCAATTTGTTTCCGAATTCCAGCTTTGTTTATCAAGCGTTTAATCATTATAAAAATCATCTGACGCGTCAAGAATCTTCCGTTTCGATTTATAAAAACAATATCCTGTGAATTTTGATCAATATTTTGATTATTTCTAAAATCTCTAATATATATTTTTAGGTATTTTTTAGAATGTCTTCCCATAGGAATAAGACGTTGTTTATTTCCCTTTCCTGTCACTCGAATCATTTCTTCTTTTAAAAAAAGATTGGATAAACTCAATTGAGTTAATTCAGAAACTCTAAGCCCACTTCCGTAGAGTGTTTCCAAAATAGCTCTGTTACGATGACCTTGAGGATGTCCTAAATCAATAGTTTTCATTAAAAGTTCAATTTCTTTGATACTTAATATTTCTGGTAATTTTCTTCCGAGTTTAGGAGTTTCAATCAGATCGGTAGGATTGATTTTTCTGTATGATTCAAAAATGAGATAATCAAAAAAACTCCTTAATCCAGCTATTCTTCTTGCTTGAGTATGGGGACTCATAACTTTTGCTGTTTCATAAATAAATTTTTGAATGGTTTCCCTGGAACAATCTAAAGGACCTTCATTGCTATTTATTTGATCCAAAAAACCTTGAAAAACTTTCAAGTCATTTTTATAATTCAATATAGAGTTTTCCGACAAACCTCTTTCAATTTTAAGAAACGTTTGGTAATCTGAGACGGCTTGTGACCAATTCACCACTTAGCTTTTAGGGGATTCAATTGAATTTATATACTTTTACTAAAATAATAAAAATGAAGATCACTATTATTAATGGGCCCAATTTAAATCTTTTGGGGACAAGAGAGCCTTCGGTTTATGGTAGCCAATCTTTTGAAGATTATTTTAATACCCTTGAAGAAAAATATCCAGACATCGATTTTGATTATTTTCAATCTAATATTGAGGGAGAGTTAATTAATAAATTACATGAAGTAGGTTTCTCTTCAGATGCAATTTTACTTAATGCAGGTGGTTATACACATACCTCGGTTGGAATTGGAGATGCAATTAAAGGAATTGATTCTCCAGTAATAGAAATTCATATTTCGAATACATTTGCTCGAGAAGACTTTCGACATATCTCATATATTACTCCAGTTGCAAAGGGTTTGATTATAGGTTTTGGTTTAGACTCATATCTTTTAGCTGTTGAAAGCGTTTTAATTTAGTTACACCTTTTAAATACTTAAATTTATTTTAAAGTAAACTTACCTTTTCAAAATCTTTTAGATTATTTTGTATTTTGGTAAAAACATTAATTTTTTTATGAAAAATTCAATCTATTTAATACTAATTTCATTGTTATTTTGTCTTCCTAATTTTGCAAACGCACAACGTAAACTTCGAAAAGTAGCTGATCCAAAGTTAAAGGAGGTGTCTTTAGATGCTTTTTCTTTCAGGAATGTTGGACCGGCGTTTCTATCTGGTCGTATCGCAGATATTGCCATCCATCCAAAAAATGAAAGTGTTTGGTATGTAGCGGTTGGTTCTGGAGGTGTTTGGAAAACTGAAAACGCGGGAACCACTTGGAACCCACTATTCGATGATCAATCAACCTATACAACTGGTTGTGTAACATTAGATCCGTCAAATCCAAACATTGTTTGGGTAGGTAGTGGAGAAAATGTTGGTGGAAGGCATGTAGCTTACGGAGATGGGGTATATAGGAGTTTAGATGGAGGTAAAAATTGGGAAAATATGGGCCTTACAAAATCAGAGCATATTTCTGAAATTATTGTTCATCCACTTAATTCTGATATTGTCTGGGTAGCTTCCCAGGGTCCTTTATGGTCTAAAGGAGGTGAACGAGGACTTTATAAGACTTCTAATGGAGGTAAATCATGGAAAAGAGTTCTTGGTAATAATGAATGGACTGGAGTGACTGATATTATAATTGACCCTAGGGATTCGAATATACTTTACGCAGCAACTTGGGATAGACATCGAACTGTTGCAGCTTTAATGGGTGGTGGACCAGGAACCGCTATATATAGATCTGACGATGGTGGAGACACTTGGAAAATTTTAAAAAATGGTTTACCAAATAACCCTGATTCCAATGAAGATGGTGTAATTGATAAGGATGATTTGCCTTCTTCAAATATGGGAAAAATTGGTCTCGCAATTTCTCCTCAAAATCCAGATGTTGTATATGCAGCTATCGAATTAAATCGCAAAAAAGGAGCTGTTTATCGTTCCGAAGACAGAGGTGAAACATGGAAAAAAATGTCAGACACTGTTTCAGGTGGAACAGGTCCTCATTATTATCAAGAGCTTTATGCAAGCCCTCACAAATTTGATCATTTGTATTTAATGAATGTTCGGGTTTTAACCTCTGAGGATGGGGGAAAAACTTTTGTTCAACTTAAAGAAGAAAATAAGCATTCAGACAACCACGCTATTGTATTCAAAAAAAGTGATCCAAATTATATAATGATTGGGACTGATGCTGGAATTTATGAAAGTTTTGATTTGGCTGAAACATGGCGCTATATCAAGAACTTACCATTAACTCAATTTTATAAAGTAGCTGTTAACAATGCAGAACCATTCTATCATATTTTTGGTGGGACACAGGATAATGGTTCTGCAGGAGGGCCATCAGCAACAGATGAGCGAGAGGGGATTGCAAACAAACACTGGTATAAAACATTATTTGCAGATGGCCATCAGTCTGCGACGGATCCTGTCTATAATAACATTATCTATGCTGAAACCCAACAGGGAGGATTATATCGAATTGATTTGACTTCTGGTGAGCAAGTTTCAATACAACCCAAAGCTGAGGAGGGTGAACCACATGAGCGATTCAATTGGGATGCCCCTATTTTGGTAAGTCCTCATAATCCCTCACGTTTGTACTTTGCATCTTATCGTGTTTGGAAATCAGAAAGTAGAGGAGATGACTGGGAAGCTATTTCTGGTGATTTAACTAGAAATGAGGATCGTATTACTTTACCTATAATGGGGCGTCAACAGAGCTGGGACAATGCTTGGGATGTAGGAGCCATGTCGAATTATAACACTATTACTTCGCTCTCGGAATCTCCAATAAAAGAAGGCTTATTATATGCAGGGACTGATGATGGTTTTATTCAAGTTACTGAAAATGGCGGAAACAATTGGAGAAAAATTCCAGTAACGAGTTTGGGAATACCTGAGCGTTCTTTTGTAAATGATATCAAAGCAGATTTATTTGATTCTAATACTGTTTATGTTGCACTAGATAACCATAAAGAAGGAGATTATCAACCTTACTTATATAAAAGTTCAGATAAAGGGCTTACATGGAAATCTATTAGTTCCAATATGCCTGATCATACTTTGGTATGGCGTATTGTTCAAGATCCTATCAAGGAAAATCTTCTATTTGCAGCTACAGAATATGGAGTTTACACTTCTTTAAATGGTGGANTATCATGGCAGAAATTACCAGGAACCCCAACAATATCTTTTAGAGATTTGACCATTCAAAAAAGAGAAAATGATTTAGTTGCAGCCTCTTTTGGCCGNGGATTTTATGTTTTAGACGATTATAGTGCATTAAGAGAATTTACTAAAGATAATTTGAGTAAAAAAGGAAAATTATTTAATCCAAGACCTGCTAAATGGTTTGTTCAACGAAGTAATGTGGGCAATACAGGGGCAGATTATTATTTTTCTAAAAATCCAGAATTTGGTGCTGTATTTACTTATCATCTTTCCAATGACTATAAAACAAAAAAAGAATTACGTCAAGAAAAAGAGCGCAANTTAAATAAGAATAAAATAGATNTTCCTTTCCCAGGTTGGAATAGTCTTGATGCTGAAAAACAAGAAGCTCCAGCTCAGGTGATTTTAACGATTCAGGATAAAGACGGAAATATAATTAATAAAATTAAACAGAATGCTTCAAAAGGAAGCCATAGAATAGTTTGGGACTTAGAGCATTTTAACCCATTTGCAATTTCTATGAGTGGAGGAGCAGGATATGGAGGAGGCGTATTAGTTACACCAGGAACTTATAAAGCTTCACTTCATCTTGAAGAAGATGGAAAGATTTTAAAATTGGATGGGCCATTGTCCTTTCAGGTCAAACCAATCAGAAAAGGTGTATTAAAAGGGGCGAGTTTTGAAGAATATAATGAGTTTCGAGTTGAGTTAACTGAATTAATTAATAAAATAAGTAAGGTTGAAGATCAATTTATACAAAGTAAAAAAATGTATAATGCATTAGAAAAGGCACTTCAACGAAGTAGAATTGCTCCAGGCAAGATAGAGCCGAAGTTACTCGAGCTTAAAGTTGCAATTGCATCTACTGATAAATTAATGAATGGAAGCTCCTCTCGAAGTGAGATTGGAGAGNGGAATCCATCAGGTATNCAAAATTATCTATATGGAGCTTTTAGNGGAATGGATAGCTCATATGGCCCTACAGGATTGCATAAAAAAAGTTTATCAACTGCTAAAAAGATACTTGATAAAGTTCAGGAAATGGTCAGTAAGATCTCATATTCAATGATACCCGAAATTGAAAAAAAATTAAAAGATGCAGGTGCTCCATATATTTCCAATTAAACTTATTTAATTTATAATTTAGGAAGAGTCGGAGAAAGCTCAAAACACTCTAAATGAAAATAAGGTATTGCGGCTAACAAATGATCAAATATATCTGAAGAAATGTGTTCATAATTAACCCAAATTTTATCCTTACTAAATGCATAAATTTCCAAAGGAATTCCTTGTGCTGTAGGAGTTAATTGACGACACATAACTGTCATTTTTTGATTAATTTGATCATAAGTTTGTAAATATACTTGGGTATATTGTCTAAATAATCCTAGGTTGGTAAAATTACGTCCATTAATAAGTAAACTTTTATCTGTTTTTTTTTCCGAATTTGCTATTTCAATTTCTTTTTCTCTTTTAACAATAAATGATGAAATACGGTCAATTTTTTTTAAATCACTAATCTCTTTAGATGACAAAAAACGAATACTAGTGGTTTTTATAAGCAAAGATTTTTTTATTCTCCTTCCACTTGATTCATTCATGCCCCTCCAATTTATAAATGAATCGGAAATTAATTTATAAGTGGGTATTGAAGTAATTGTTTTATCAAAATTTTGAACCTGTACTGTGGATAGACTTATGGATATTACATCTCCATCAGCATTGCTATTTGGCATGCTAATCCAATCCCCAATTCTTACAGTATCATTAACAGTGATTTGGACACTTGCAACAAAACCAAGTATAGTATCTTTAAAAACAAATAGAAGAACAGCCGAAAGAGCTCCAAGAGTAGTCAAAAATGAACCAATGTCTTTTCCAGTGAGAACTGATAAAATCAAAATTCCTCCAATAAACCATAGAAAAATCATAAANACTTGAACATAACTATCTAAGGGCTTATCTTTNAATGAAGCTAAAGTTTTTAAATAATCATTTACCGATTTTAATATCGCCCTNATTAAGNCGATNATAAGAACAATAAGTAATGCCTCAGCTATATTTTGAATAAAAGCAGCTAAATTTTCACTGAAATCATAAAATAGGATTGGTATAGTTTCATAGTATAGAAATAATACGGGTAGATTAGAAAGTATTTTTGGAACTTTATTCTTAATAAGTATATCATCAAATTTTGATTTTGTTTTTGCTGAAATTTGAATAAAAAAACTCATAATTACTTTTCGAGTTATCCAAAAAGTAATTCCTCCAAGAATTAAAATCAAACCTAGTAAAAAGATCAGAGCTACACTTTCAGACCAAAATTCCGAAAGGCCTCTTTGATTAATTAATTTTGTTATAAAAGTTTTAAATTCTAAAATATCCATCATTATATATTTTTGCCAAAATTACATTATTTAAATAAACAGGATTATATCAATATAACCTTTATAACTAAAAGTAATTGTCAAACATTCAATTAGTTTTAAGATTACTTTTCTTATTGATCAGAGATAATTTTTATTCCAATTTTAGTAATAGTTTTAGCTAATTCAATAAAATCCTTTTTATTTGTTTCTGGATTTAATAGTACTGTTCTTAAAAATCGTTTTTTTTGAAATTCGCAAGAGGTTATATAAAATTCTCCACTGTTGATCAATTCATAACGTAATGCCAATTGATTTTGATTGCTAAGCTGGTTTGGTCTAAACTGAAAGCATAAGATATTTGATTCTGGAGGATAGGGACAATAGAAGTCGTCTAAAGAGCTTAAATATTTGTAAAGATCATGTGCTTTCTGAAAACTTTTTTCAATGAATTGAGTCATTGCTTTTTCACCTTTGAGTGCAAAGCTCCAAAAAAGTTTTGTACCCAAAGCTGATTTGGTGCATTCTACAGTAAATGGCATAGAGTCCATGCCAACNACTTCATTTTCATGAAAGACATAACTTCCTTTTTGCTTGAAGTTATTCCATTGATGTTCCTGATTCTTGAAAAGCACTGCAGTACAAAGCGCTGGAACTTGGAGCATTTTGTGTGCATCCCAGATAATAGAATCTGCTTTTTCAATACCAGCAACTTTTTGTTTTTCATTTTCTGAAAGTAATGCTGCTGCACCGTGCGCCCCATCCACATGGAACCACAAATCATTTCTCACACAAAATTCCGCCATTTCTTCTATGGGATCNAAAAGGCCTGAAGAAGTAGCACATGCGTTCGCTACGACCGCCATAACGCGTTTATTTTCTCTCTTAATATCTTTTAAAATAGTTTCTAAATGACATGTAATTATTATCTCATTTGAATCTACGGGAACTGGGATAAAGGCATTTTTACCCATCCCCATAATGGATATTGATCTTGAAATAGAATAATGAGCTGATGCTGGTCCAATAACAACAAGATCATTTGGATTTCCCTCAGTCCAGGCATTTGGAGCAATTGAAGCACGAGCTGCAGATAAAGCAGTAAGATTTGCGANAGAACCTCCATGAGTAAGTATGCCACTTCCGTTATTTTGGTGATAATCAAAATCACAAAGATCATTTCCTTTAAACCAGTTTAATTTTGAAAGCATCCAATTGATCATGAAACTTTCAAGGGTTGCACCAGCTGGACCCATTTCATACAATGAGCTTGGGTTATTAATTGTTCCATGAATCCAGTCAGGAATACCTGACAAATCTTGGGGTACAGCAACTTGATGCCCCATATATTTTGGGTTACTAAGGTGATTGGTATGTTTTAAATAGGTATTAACAAATTTTTCTAAATTATCTAGATTTTGAAAACCATTTTTTAAAATTGAATTAAGTTGAAGTTTTTCTGCTATATAATCAGGTTGTTCTTGATTAAGAACCTGCACTTCCCTTTTTTTACTTTTTTCAAGATAGCATTCTAAAAGAATTGCAATACGTTTTTTTGTTTCTAAAAATGGGAATGCTGTTGAGTGAATTATTTTATTTGATTTATCAGTATTGTACATCTTAATTTATTTTGTTTTTAAGTGATTTTTTAAAGAGAAATATCTTGTTTCCAAGGTATGAAATCATGTTGTTCTAACTGTGCTGCTTTTGTTGTTTTCTCGCCACTTGCTACAGTAATTATGTATTCTAAAAGTTCATCTCCAACTTCTTTTATGTTTCTCTTTTCAGAAATTATAGTACCGCAGTCAAAATCAATAATATCACTCATTTTGAGTTTTAAAATGCTGTTGGTGCTAATTTTAATTACTGGAGTAATTGGATTTCCTGTAGGCGTTCCTAAACCTGTTGTAAACAGAATAATATTTGCACCTGAACCAGCTAATGCAGTTGTGCTTTCCACATCATTTCCAGGTGTACAAAGGAGAGAAACCCCAGCTTTTTTAGCATATTCGGTATAATTTAAGACATCTGTAATTGGTGCATTTCCTGATTTTTTTGCTGCTCCTGCAGATTTCATGGCATCTGTTATTAAACCATCTTTTATATTACCCGGAGATGGATTCATATCAAAACCTGAATCTACTTTCTCTGCTTTTTTTTCATATTCATTCATTAAATTTAGGAATTTGATTCCCAAGGCTTCAGAAATACAACGGTTAACTAACTCTTGTTCTACACCTGCTAGCTCTGGGAATTCAGCTAAAATTGATTTTCCCCCTAAGCCAGATATGATATCAGATATTAGCCCCAAAGTAGGATTAGCAGTTATACCTGAGAANCCATCAGAGCCTCCACATTCTAATCCTATAGTAAGTTTTGAGAGTGGAGCAGATTTTCTTTTTAAAGAACTTGCTTTTTTAATTTCTTCAAATGACTTTGTAATAATTTTAGATAGGAAAGCATCAACCGTCCCTTCAGCTTGTTGATCGAAAATTAATACTGGTTTTTCATTNCCTAGTTTTAAGGCTGATAAAGCTTCTTTAAATAACTTAACCTCAAGATTTTGACACCCTAAGCTTAAAACAGTTGCACCAGCCACATTGGGATTATTAACATAACCTGCCAATAGTCTAGCTAATGATTTTGCATCATTACGTGTACCACCGCATCCACCTTGATGAGTTAAAAATCGAACCTTAATATTATCAAACTGAGTTTTCCTTGGTTTTGTTTTTTTATTTTCAGTGTCTTTAATTTTATCTCCGTGAACTAATTGACTTAGTAGCTTTTGCAGTGGTTCTTTTTTTGGAGGATTAAACTCTTTATCAAAGATATTTTTTAAGGTTTCAATATTTCTATTTTCACAAAATACCAGAGGTAAAAATAACCAAATATTATCAGTGCCTACTTGCCCATCTGGACGATGGTAACCTTTAAATGTTCGATTATGCCACTTTGTGGTATGTGGAGGTATCCAATGCCATGGGGCAGTTTTTCCTTTAACTTTTTGAGTTTTATGTTTCACATTCTCAGTAGTNAACANCCCCCCCNTAGGAANATATTTTGTGGCTTCACCAANNAAAACACCATACATATGAATTGCGTCTCCAGGTTTGAAATCTATGCATGCAAATTTGTGTTTTAAAGGGATTTCATCAACTAATTTAAAAGAGATGTTGTCAAGTTGTACTTCATAACCCTTGTTAAGATTATCCAGTGCAACAGCGACATTATCTTTGGGATTAATTTTTAGTATNGATGATTCTAAATTCATAATATCTAATTAAAAATCATATTTAAGNGGAATACCTGCTTTTAATTCAATCATCATCCTTTTATCGTTAAAGACTAGTTCAGTTTGGGTATCATTTTTGGCTATTAATCTTANTTTTTTTAATTTTTTATTCTCCCATTTTAAATCTACAGTTATAGCTCCCCTTGCTTTTAGCCCTTTTACTAATCCATTTTTCCAATTTGGAGGTAATGCCGGAAGTAAGCGAATTATCCCTAATTCGTGTGACTGAATTAAAATTTCAGCTACACCAGCAGTGTAGCCAAAATTTCCATCAATTTGGAATGGGGGATGAGCATCAAATAAATTCATAAATATTGATTTTTCAAAAAGTAATTGAATGTGTTTTTGAGCCATTTCCCCATCTAAAAGTCTTGCGGCACAATTTATTAACCAAGCACGACTCCATCCAGTTCCTGCACCACCATTTTCTAATCTATATTCCAGTGTTTTTCTAACAGCATCAAAAAGTTCTGGTGTTTTTGAAGGGCTCACTTGGTTACCGGGATGAAATCCATATAGATGAGACATATGTCGATGACCAGGTTCAAATTCTATGTATTCTTGATCCCATTCCAAGATTCGGCCGTCAGTGCCCACCTGAAATCCAGGACGGAGTTGTTTCAGTTGNTTTTTTATTTTGATTAACAACTCNTTACTTTGATTTAAAATCTCTGAAGCTAGTATGTAATTTGTAAATACCTCATTTATTACTTGTTGATCCATTGCACTACCTAAGCAACTCGCTACGGGATTTTTATCANTGTCTAAATATTGATTTTCTGGAGAAGTCGAGGGAGCTGCAATTAACCTTCCGTTGCGCTTATCTTNTATTAACCAATCACTATAAAAGTATGCTACTGCCTCTAAAGCGGGAAATGCTCTTTTTTTAAGAAAATTTATGTCCTGTGTAAATAAATAATGATGCCAATAATGTTGAACCATCCAACCACCAGCTGCAAAAGAAGATCCCCAATATGCAGTTGGAGCTCTAAGCCAGGTAGGTCCCCACAAATCAGTNGCATGAGGTAAAAAAGAGCCTCTCATCCCAAAATTTTTTTTGGCTGTTATACGCCCACTTTCAATCAAACGATCTATGAAGTCAAATAGGGGAGTATTCAATTCATCAAGCTGTGTCAAATTTGCAAGCCAATAATTCATTTGNAAGTTAATATTGAGGTGATAGTCTGCATTCCATGGAGCATTAATATGAGGATTCCAAAGCCCTTGTAGATTTGCTGGNAGTGTACCTTTTCTTGATGAAGCAATGAGTAGATAACGACCGTATTGAAATAAAGTTTCTTGTAATTCTATATCAACTCCACCTTTTTTAATCGCTTCAATGCGTTTATCAGTTGGGATATTTTGTAATCTATTATCTGTTTTCAAATCCAATGTTACACGATTATATAGAGACTGATGATCTTCAACATGATTTTTTTTTAAATTGTTAAATGACTTTTCCTTTAAATTATTGAGCTGTTCAAAATTTTTAATTTTATAATTTTGATGATAAAATGATGAATTTGAAACAACTCTTAACTCAAGTTCTTTNACTGATTTCAATTCTAGTTTTTTATCAGTAGAAATTATTTTTCCGCCTTGATTTATTGCTTTTATAATTGTTTGAAATTTAACACCCTCTAAAATTGGATTTGGTTTAGAGTCAAAAGTACCCTTTCGTTGAGTTACTTCCCCTTCCATGAAAAGGGAACCCTTTTTTGTGAATGTTTTAGCTGTTTCTATTCCTTCATCTTTTGGTCTACTTAGTTGAATATTTCCAATTAAACCTTCAGGATGATTACTTTTTAAACTTATAATTATCGTTTGATCCGGAGCAGAAACAAATGCTTCTTGAGTTATTTTATAACCATCTGATTTATAAGAAACAGAAGCAATCCCGTCATCTAATCTTAAACTTCGTTTGTATTCTGTAATATTACCATGATTGAGATTTATAAACAAATCTCCTAACGTTTGATGAGACCGAATAACATTTTTCCGCGAAAATTTTTTTACCAATAGCGAATCAACCGCTTTCTTATCTCCTTGAATCAATAATTGTCTTATATTTTTTAAATCTTCGGGATTTCCATCTGGATGATTCCATCTTAAGTCATTAGGCCAAAGTGAATCGTCATTAAGTTGAATGCGTTCATGAACTGGGTTTCCAAAAACCATGGCACCTAAACGGCCGTTTCCAATAGGTAGTGCTTCCTCCCAAACTGAAGCAGCCTGTTTATACCAAAGTTCATGAGAATTCGAATTTAAATCAAATGAGTCATTATTACAGCTTATAATAATAAGCATTAAGCCTAATCTGAAAAAACAAGCGAAATACTCCATGATCAAAATGTTTTAGGTAATTTTTTATTGATATTTAAATTTAATTAAATTATGGTGAATT
>PAFO01000015.1 GCA_002705385.1 Flavobacteriaceae bacterium | reverse complement strand
GCTTTACCAAATACCCCGAATGTGTTCCTCTTCCTACTACATAAACTAGATTAGAACTGGCACTAAAAATGGGTAAAAAAGAAAAAATAGCTAACAGTGCTAAAATACCCCATAAAACTTTATCTCCTTTTAGTAATTGAAACATGGTCTATAAATTTCTAACAGCTGCTTTAAATTGATCTCCTCTATCTTCGTAATTTTTAAATAAGTCAAAACTTGAACAAGCGGGAGATAGAAGAACAGTATCCTTTGGTTCTGCTAATTTGTGTGAAATCTTAACAGCTTCTGTCATGGATTCCGTTTCAATAAAAACATCAATAGTCCCCTCAAAGACATTACGTAATTTTGAATTATCAATTCCTAAACAAATCACAGCTTTTGCTTTCTTTCTAATAAAGGGTAACAATAAATTATAATCATTGCCTTTGTCGACTCCACCAACAATCCATATTAATGGAGTTTGAATACTTTCTAATGCAAAATATGTCGCATTAATATTGGTTGCCTTTGAATCATTGATGTAGTTTACCCTTTGGATCGTCAATACATTTTCCATACGATGTGGGGCTCCCTTAAAATGTGTCAAACTTTCTCGAATATATTCTTTATCAACAGATAACAGGTTCCCAATAGTTGCTGCTGCCATTGCATTAAGTAAGTTATGTCTTCCTGAAAAAGGAAATTCAAATGAGTGTATCATAGTGGTCTGATTTTGATTTTTTAAAATGATTTTACCGTCTTCCAAATAGGATCCTGANATGTATTCAGTAAGAGTTCCAAAAGGAACTTTTTGAGCATTAATTTTATGGTTTTTTAATGCTTTAACAAGCACCTCATCATCNGAATTGAAAAGGAAAAAGTTTTTTGAAGATTGATTTTTTGTTATTTTTAATTTGGCTTGGATATATGATTCAAAACTATATCCGTAACGATCCAAATGATCTGGTGTAATGTTTGTTATTAATGCGATATGGGGTGAAAATTGATCAATGTCGTCCAGTTGAAAACTACTAAGTTCTAATATGTAGTACTCAAAATCTTCTTCAGCCACTTGCTTGGCAAAACTCGATCCNATATTCCCTGCTAATCCAACATGAAAACCAGCGTTCTTTAGAATTTCATAAGTCATCATTGTAGTAGTCGTTTTACCATTGGTTCCTGTAATACCAATAAGCGTAGCTGATGTTGCCTGGGCAGCAAATTCAATTTCTGAAAGTATTCGAGTACCATTTCCTCTTAAGCGCTCAAGCAGAGGAATATCTCTGGGAATTCCAGGACTTTTAACCGCTATAGAAGCCTCTTTCATTAAGTTTAAGGAATGTTGACCTGATTCCCATATAATTTCCTTTTCATCCAAAAGGTTTTGGAGAGCAGGCGGGATTGTATTTATTTCAGATAAAAAAACTTCATATCCTTTTTGCTTTCCCAAAATAGCCGCGCCTATACCACTTTCACCTGCTCCCAAAACAACTAATTTTTCTTTTATCATCTTAGTTTCAGGGTTACAATACTGAGTACGGCCAGAATAATTCCAATAATCCAAAAACGTGCGACAATTTTACTTTCGTGAAATCCTGATTTTTGAAAATGGTGATGTAAGGGCGCCATTTTAAAAATCCGCTGACCTACTCCAGTTTTTAATCGGGTATATTTAAAATAACTCACTTGAAAAATCACAGAAAGGGTTTCAATGAAAAAAACTCCACATAAAAGAGGGATCAATAATTCTTTTCGAACGATAACTGCAATAACAGAGATCACTGCACCTATAGACAAACTACCTGTATCACCCATAAATACTGTTGCAGGAAATGTGTTGTACCACAAAAAGCCAATCAGTCCTCCTAAAAAAGCTGCAATAAATACAGCAATTTCTCCCACATTAGGGATATACATAATGTTTAGATAAGAGGCGAAATTTATATTTCCTGAAACCCAAGCGAAGACACCTAATGCAAATACAATAATTGCAGAAGTTCCTGCTGCAAGTCCATCGATCCCATCCGTTAAATTAGCTCCGTTTGAAACCGCAGTGATAATAAAAACGACTATCGGTATGAAAACAATCCAAGTGTAGCTCCCAGAAGGAATGCCGATCCAGCCTATGAGCCAGTGGTAATCAAATTCATTATTTTTTACCAAAGGAATAGTGGTTAAGGTCGCTTTTATATTTTCATTTTTTGACTCATAATTGCTTCCTACTTCTAAAACCTTAGTAACCCGCTGAACTTCATCTCTTACAGTAACATCTGGGTGAAAAAATAGAGTTGCACCTATGAATGCGCCTAAGATAAGCTGACCTAAAACCTTAAATTTTCCTTTTAATCCATCTTTATCTTTTTTAAAGATCTTAATGTAATCATCTATCCATCCAAAAAATCCCATCCACACCATACTTATGATTAATAATAAAATATAGATGTTGTCCAACCTTGCCAGTAGAATAACAGGTATAAGCGTACTCAAAATGATAATGATTCCTCCCATAGTTGGAGTTCCTTCTTTTTCTTTTTGGCCTCTAAGGCCAAGATCACGAACAGCTTCACCAATCTGATTATTTTTTAAATACCTGATGATGCGCCTTCCCGTTATCAGGGAAAAAATAAGTGAAAAAATCACCGCCAATGCAGCACGAAAAGAAAGGTATTGGAAAACACTCGCTCCTGTTAATTTGTATTGTTGTTCTAAAAATTCAAATAAATAGTACAGCATTAATTATTGGTATTTAAAAATATTTTTTGAGCAATTTCCAAATCGTTAAATGGAATTCTCCTNCCTTNAATTTCTTGATAGTTTTCGTGTCCTTTTCCAGCAATTAANACAATNTCNCCCTGACTTACCANANCNCNTGCAACNGCAATGGCNTCCTCTCTNTGGGTAANTTTTANGGCTTTNTTNTAGTCTTCGGCGGCTACTCCCTCCATAATTTCTGAGATAATAGAGGTTGGGTCTTCATCTCTAGGATTNTCAGATGTGAAAATCACTTTATCACTTAAAGCCGCTGCTTTATTTCCCATCATTGGACGTTTTTCACGATCTCGATTTCCACCACAGCCCACTATGGTAATTAATGTTTCATTTCTTGTTCTTATCTTGTTAATTGCACTCAAGACATTCTCTAGGGCATCTGGAGTATGCGCATAATCAATCACTATGGTCACATTCTCCTCTGTCTTAAAGGTTTCAAATCGTCCTCGAATAGGTTTCAAAGAACTAATCTGCTTTAGAGTTTCTAGAGATGATTCCCCTAAAAGGTTTGCCACTGAATAAACAGCTAATAAATTTTGAACATTAAATTCACCTGCTAAATTGGTCCAAACCTCTTGTCCTTGAATTTTAAAAAGCGTGCCTGAAAATTCACATTCCAAAATTTGTGCTTTGAAATCCGCATATTGCTTTAAGGCATAGGTGTGATTTGAAGCATTACTATTTTGAAGCATAAAGGCTCCATTCTTATCATCAATATTGGTTAACGCAAAAGCTGTTTTTGGCAACTGATCAAAAAATGATTTTTTTGTGTCTCTGTATGACTTAAAATCTCTGTGGTAATCCAAATGATCATGCGTAAGATTAGTAAATACAGCACCGCTAAAACACAATCCATTAATTCTATGTTGAGCAATTCCATGAGAAGATACTTCCATAAAACAATGTGAAATGCCTGAATCAATCATTTTAGATAAATGTTTGTTAATTACCAAGGCATCTGGAGTAGTATGTGAATTATCCCATTTTGAATTATGATACGATATTTTGATAGTTGATATCAATCCACAACGGTATCCCACTGCTGTAAAAAGTTCAAAAAGTAAAGATGCTACTGTCGTTTTTCCATTTGTCCCTGTTACGCCTATTAATTTAAGGTTCTTTGATGGATTGTCGTAAAAGTTGGCAGCAATTAGACCTAGAGCCTCTGAAGCACTTGCAACAATCACATAAACAATTCCCATTACACATTTTTCAGGTATTTTTTCACAAATTATAGCAACAGCTCCTTGCTCTATTGCATTAGAAATAAAATCATACCCATCTAAAACATCTCCTTTTTGAGCGACAAAAAGAGTTTCTTTTTGAACTTTACGACTATCGAATTCAATCCCTTTTATTAAAATAGCTGTGCTCCCAATTGTACTCTCTATCGAAACCCCATACAATATGTCTTGTAGCTTTTTCATGACAATTCAAGGATTACTTTTTGATTGTTTTTGATTTTAGAACCAGCTTGAGGTTGTTGCCCTTTGACTCTTCCTCTACCCTTTAACTCTACCTTTAATCCTAGGGCTTCAAGTTTTTCTACAGCTTCTTGACTAGAAAGTCCTTCTAGATTGGGTATTTTAAAATCATTTTGAAGTTTTAAATATTCGATTAAATCAGTAATCTTCGATGCTTCTAAATTAAACTGTTGTGGAATATTATTAAATATTTTCTTTGCAATGTTTTTAAAAACTGGAGCAGCAACAGTTGCACCATAGTAACCTTTCGATTTATCAGGTCTATGAATGACAACGATACAAGAATATTGAGGTTGCTCAACTGGAAAATAACCCACAAAACTAGAAATATATTGAATGTTATTAGTTGTATAGTCTACTTGGCAAGTTCCTGTTTTTCCAGCCATGGTTAACAGAGAGTCTTTAATGCGATAACCTGTACCCCATTTTTTATCCACTACATTAAACATCATTTTTTGAACTTTCTCTAAAGTCTCTTTAGAACAAATAGAGGGGTTTAAAACCTGTTTCGTGAATACTTTATGGGGAACATTTCCAAGATTTCCAATTTCAGTCAAAAATTGAGGCTGAACCATTTCTCCATTATTTGCTATTGAATTGTAAAAGGTTAAGATTTGCAAAGGGGTAAAACTTACCCCATACCCATATGCCATCCATGGCAAGTCTAATCCATCCCAATCGGCATCAGTTGGATACGGAATTTTTGGATTTCCCTCTCCCCATATTGGAAGACCTAAGTTTTTATTGAGTCCCATATTATAGAGTCGGTCTACAAACTGCTTGGGATTTTCTTTATAATTATCATGTATAATTTTTACTAAGCCTACATTGGAGGAAACTTCAAAAGCCTGAGCTGCAGTGATTGTTCCATAGCCTCCTTTTTTAGAATCTTTTACTTTATATTTTCCATAAAAAGTCAATTCACCTTTGCCGGTTTCAATTAAAGTATTTTCACTAATTACTTTATCTTCAAGTGCAGCTATCATTCCCATCAATTTGAAAGTTGAGCCTGGCTCATGTGCTTCACCAACAGCGTAATTTAACTTTTCAAAATACTTGCCTTCCTCTGTTCTTGCTAAATTAGCTATCGCTTTGATTGCACCAGATTTAACCTCCATGACAACAACGGTCCCATGTTCTGCCTCATATTTTTCTAGCTGACTCAGAAGTGCATTATGAGCTATATCTTGAATGTTGACATCTAGTGTAGTTTTAAGGTCAAAGCCTTGAGTAGGTTCTTTTTCATTGGAATCACTTATGGGCTTCCATTGTCCATTGGCAATTTTCTGTTTTAGTCGTAAGCCTGGATCACCCCTCAAATATTGAGAAAAAGCACCTTCTAATCCTACTCTAAAATACGTGCCATCTTTATCTAATTTTTCATAACCTATTGAACGCTCAGCAATTTTACCCAAGGGGTGTTCTCTTTTTATTTCTTGCTCGACAATCAATCCTCCCTTATAAGCGCTTTTATTAAAAATTGGGAAACTCTTGAAACGTTTGAAAGTAGAATAGGANACATCTTTAACTACTGGCCAATACCTACTTNTCTNCTTTCGAGCATTTTCCAATTGATTCAAAACTACTGTTGGNGTCTTACTTGTNANTACAGCAATAGAATCGGCAAGANTCCGTTTATTTTCNTTAAAAAGACTTAACGAGGGNGTTACCGCATCCCAATATAATGNGTAACGCGTAACTGAAGTCGCNAAAATATTTCCATCTGCAGCGTAAATGTCACCATGACTGGGCTCTAATACAATATTTTTTACCAATGCTTCNGGAGCGATGCCAAGTCCTTCGGTATTTGAATAAAACTGTAAATGGATNAGCTTACCAATAAGNACNAATCCAAAAATGACTAAAAAACTTATCANAAGATANAATCTTGACNTNTGAAAACGAGCAAGTGAGTTAGAANTATTCATCNACTATCACAATTTTTATNNGAGGTGTTTTTGCTGGACCNACNCCTTTATCTNNNAGAACTCNTGTAATATTNGTTTCCTTNCTAAGGAANAGNAATTGCTTTTTCAATTCAATAAAATCACTTTTNAGTGTCTTNATCTCNCTGTTTAANGCAGCNATCTTAAATATCTTATGGTCTGCACTATGCCCACTGGCNATCATGATCAGGGCTAATACNGATAAAANCAGAATCATTCTCCAATTCTTAAAGGCATCATCTCNAATCAAAAATTCAATATTNAGTATGGANAGAAGTTTTTTCATTTTTTTTCTGCNATTCTTAATTTGGCACTTCTNGCTCTCCCATTGNTNTNTATTTCTTTCTTNTCAGGNACAATNANCTTACCTATGCGNTTGAGTCTAATTTGAGGGTTNCCATAAAAGTCTTTTTTTANTTCTCCTTCAAAATTTCCAGATTGAAAAAATCGTTTCACCAATCGATCTTCTANTGAATGATAGGAGATACAAACCAATCTCCCNCCTGAATTTAAAAATGCTTCTGCNTGAACTAAAAAAGATTGAAGNNCATCNANTTCAGCATTTACTTCAATACGAATGGCTTGAAAAATCTGAGCTAGAACTTTGTTTTCAATTCGTTGTGGAACNAGTGGTTTTANNACTGAAATCAAATCNTGNGTGCTTTCTATTTCTTTTTCAGAACGAGCGCTGACAATATTCCTAGCTANNCTTTTTGCGTTTCGTAACTCTCCATAATTNAAAAGAACATTANTCAATGCCTCCTCCTCATATTGATTGACAACCTTATACGCATCTATTTCTTGAGACTGATTCATTCGCATATCTAAGGGTCCTTCCGTTCTAATTGAAAAACCTCTTTCTATAGTATCAAACTGATTAGAGGAAACACCAAAGTCCGCTAAAATTCCATCTACTTCTTTTACTTTGTGAAATTTTAAGTATTGTGAGAGGTAACTAAAATTAGCTTCTACAAACTCAAATCGTGAGTCTTCAATTTTATTTGCTGCAGCATCTGAATCTTGATCAAAACCAAATAAACGTCCTTTTTCATTAAGCTGCTCTAGAATTGCTTTTGAATGACCTCCTCCNCCNAAAGTCACATCTACATAAACCCCATCAGGCTTAATATTCAGCCCCTCCANACTNGAATGGAGCAAAACTGGATTATGATATTGAGTCNTCATTTTTATCTCCCATAACTTCNTCAGCCAATNCTCCAAAATCAAGAGCCGCTTCATCAATCGCACTTTCGTAAAGCGATTTATCCCAAATTTCAAGAATATTTACAGTTGAAGAAACCACTACTTCTTTACTTATATGGGCATAGTTAACTAGATCTTTTGGAATCAAAAGACGTCCAGATACATCCATCTCAACCGTTTTAACACCTGCTGTAAAACGGCGAATAAAGTCATTATTCTTTTTATTGAATCGATTTAGTCCATTCACTTTTTCCATTAAATGCTCCCACTCTTTTATAGGATATANTTCAAGACAAGTATTGAATACTGCACGCTTAAGAACAAACCCATTTGCCATATTACCTGCTAATTGCTTTTTTATTGCAATAGGCATCATGATGCGGCCTTTGGTATCCGCTTTGCATTCATGTGTCCCTACTAAGTGTTGCACTTTTTATTCAGTTTGTTACCAAATATAATTTATATTTACCACAATTTACCACAATTTACCACATTGTTAATAAGTTTTTTNACCNNANTTTTTTTGATATAATTNACAAACGAATAAAAAAAATTGNACTAATTGTGAAATGTCTATATTTGTTAACTAATCNTATGGTAAGCTATGTTGAATCAAATTGTTCAAGAANCGGAATTTCGATATGTCGAAGCTGGTAAAGGACAACCTATCATAATATTACATGGTCTTATGGGGGGTTTAAGTAATTTTGAGGGAGTTTTAGATTACTTTCCTCAAAAAGGTTATCAAGTTTTAGTTCCCGAGCTACCTGTTTACTCCCTTCCTATTCTTAATACATCTGTAAAATCACTTTCAGAGTTTCTTCACAGCTTTATAATTCATAAAGAACTTAAAGATATTATCCTATTAGGAAATTCACTTGGTGGTCATGTTGGATTACTTTACACCAAAAATCATCCAGAATTCGTAAAAGGACTTATCCTTACAGGAAGTTCAGGATTATATGAAAATAATATGGGAGATGGTTACCCGAAAAGAGGTGATTATGAATATATCAAAAAGAAAAGTCAAGATGTTTTCTACGATCCAAAAATTGCTACGAAAGAAATTGTAGATGAAGTATTTGAGTCAGTAAACGACAGAAATAAGCTTGTCAGAACTTTAGCTTTAGCCAAAAGTGCTATCCGCCATAATATGGCTAAGGAATTACCTAAAATGAATACCCCAACTGCTATTATCTGGGGTGCAGATGATATCGTTACCCCTCCGAGTGTTGCAGATGAATTCAACGAATTGCTTCCAGATTCAAACTTGTATTGGATAAAAAGTTGTGGTCACGCTCCCATGATGGAACACCCAGTCCGGTTCAATCAAATCCTAGAAGAGTGGTTTGATTTTAGAAAGTTTTAAATTACCATGTTAGTTAAATCTGCAAGCTTTATAATAAGTAATTCGCAAGTTTCCAAGTGTCCAAAAAGTAAACTTCCTGAGTATGCATTTATAGGGCGTTCAAACGTAGGAAAATCATCCCTAATTAATGCGTTATGCAATTGTAAAAACTTAGCCAAAACTTCTTCACGCCCTGGAAAAACACAATTAATAAACCATTTTTTGATCAATGAAAATTGGCATCTTGTTGATTTACCTGGTTTTGGGTATGCAAGAGTATCCAAGACACAAAAAAAGGTTTTTCAAAAGTTTATCACCAATTACTTCAAAGAGCGTATACAACTTGTAACCGCTTTCTTATTGATAGACATCCGTCATGAACCCCAGCCTATTGATCTTAATTTTATGCAATGGCTAGGGAAAAATTCAATTCCTTTTTCTATCATTTTTACTAAAGCTGACAAACTAAAGGCTGAAGCAATTGATAGAAATATTGCTAACTATTCTGGGAAATTACTTGAAACCTGGCAAACACTTCCTCCTAAATTCGTTACGTCCTCAGTCAACAGATGTGGTGTTGAAGATGTTTTAGCCTATATCGATTTCCTAAATCAAAGTTTAAAATCAAGTCTATAACCTAACCTTTTTTTAATTCTAATTTCTCAGCAAAAAAGTCACAGAAATCCCTCATTGTTTCTGTCATTTTTTCATCCTGAGTAGCGCTATAATAAGTATCACTTAGTGACATTAATGTCTGATGAAAGAAAAGGCGCATTTGATCCATAGGCATGTCTTTTATCCATAAATCCATTTTTAAGGTTTCTTGCTGCTCCGCATCCCAAAATGAAAGAAGTATAGCCTTGGTCTCCATATCTTTAACTCCTCCATCTGGAGCAGTCCATTGCATTTGCTCTGGAATATTATTCTCATCAAGATTTACATCTATTGTGATTTTTGTCTTCTTTACAATTGCCATTAGCGTTTCGGTTTATATTTTGATAAATTAAATAGTTTTTGANAGGGCATTCTTAAAAGTTCTTGNNNNGAAGTTTCAGGATTTTGATTCATAAANCTCTTGACAATTTGCCATCCTATCCATCTTCCTACCCTTCCTGGAGACTCATTGTCTAACTCCAAATAAAACTTAGAAAAAGGAGCTGGCTCTAATAACCTCTGTGCCAAGTCAGGATCAGTTTTATATAAAATTTGACGTTCAATAAAATAATTCCAGATGTACAACTCATTTTCTTTCACCCAAGCCAATTCTTCCTCAGTATATGCAATTTTTATATTCTCTGATTCATGGGGTAAAAGCAAATCTTGCAGATACATTTTTTTACCCTCGTATAGCATTTGAGCNAGGAAAGTTCTCTCTTCTAGGGGAGGNATTACATAACTTGCAAATTTTTCTACGATTTGGCATAAAATATACTTTTGATCCAACTCTTTTCGAATGTAATTAGGTATTCCTTCATAAATAGGATGATTCGATCCTAAAAAGGTATCTAAAGAAAGTAAAAGTAAGCTATCAGAGTAGACAGTTTTGATTTGATAATCAACATTATTTGTTAATGTTATGACATGTGGAACTTTTACTTTGGGAAAATAAAAAAGAACGTGCTTGAAAAGATGACTTATTTTGTCTTCTAAAGGTACTATATCTTGAAATACCTTTTGAACCGCATCTTGAAGAATCAATTGTAAACTATCTTTTTGCCTTGATATCCATACACTGTCAGNAAATTGATTTGGAAATAAGTATGGATAATCTCTTTTNAGTTTTGGTANGACATTNGCCTCTTTNTTGTAAAATTTTAAATCNAATCGATCNAATTNAATTTTCACAGGAAGNTTTGCTATTTTGGCATCATTTTGAATTCCTAACTGGCAGGCAAATAAAAACAGAAAAANGACAACAAAAANCANAATTTNTTGAAAATAATTNAAAAAAAAATTGGAGTCTTNTCATTTNCCTTTCTTCAATCCTTTTAATACNTTAATTTAGACAAATTTANTAGCTTAAAACGACTTAAGATATGGAATCACCAGAAAAAGTGTCANATTATATAATTCAATGGCTTATTNACTATGCTGANAAATNTAATATGANNGGCTTNATTATAGGTATTTCTGGCGGAATCGATTCCGCCCTTACCTCAACACTCTGTGCAATGACAAAAAAANCTGTACTNTGTNTGGAAATGCCNATAAAACAAAANNAAGACCAATTGATTCGTTCTTCAAATCACATTGAATGGTTGGANTCTAAATTTGAAAATGTNANTTCNATTCGNCTTAATCTNGACTCTGTCTTTGANTCCTTTTGTAGTATTCTTCCTGAATCAAAAANCCANNATGCCCACGAACTTAGTCTTGCNAATACTCGTGCTAGACTTCGTATGANTAGCTTATATTACTTTGCNGCTCTAAACAATTATTTAGTTGCAGGNACAGGGAATAAAGTTGAAGACTTTGGTGTNGGNTTTTATACNAAATACGGAGACGGTGGTGTGGATTTAAGTCCTATTGCAGACNTAACAAAAACACAAGTTTTTGATCTTGCCAGCCATTTAAGTATTATAGATATTATTCAAAAAGCTCCACCAACAGATGGACTGTGGAATGATCAAAGAACAGATGAAGACCAGCTAGGTGCAACTTATCCAGAACTGGAATGGGCAATGAATGCTCATAGTGAAAATCTAAACTATTCTAAATTAAATAGCCGTCAAAAACAAGTTTTAGAAATTTTTAAAAAGCATTTTATTCAAAATCAACACAAGATGCAGCCTATCCCCGTATGTAAAATTCCTTTAGCATTTATCTGAAAAATACTTATCTTGTATAGGGATAATTCAGATTTTATATAATTATGATAAAAATTGCCCTTTTAGATCCTCACCCAGTTGTTCATAAAGGATTCAAAGCTTTCTTCAGAAAATCTGAAAGAATCCGTGTCATAAATACTTTTTTTAGAGCCAAAGACCTATATCCCTTTTTAGAAAAGAGGTCTATTGACGCCTTGATTTTAGAAATGGAGCTAGTAGAAGATAGTGCTTTTGAAATAATCAAAACCATTAAAGAAAAACATTCAAAAACTTCTATTATTATCTATACTGGGTTGCCCCAAAAAATTTATGGTATTTCTTTTTTAAAAGCTGGAGCCGCAGGTTATCTTCCCAAAAAAGTTAGTAAAAAAGTTTTAATAGAAGCAATATATAAAGTAGTTGGAAACGGATATCACATTACCTCAAATTTTGCTAATGACATTGGCAATAATTTAAGTTTCTCAAAACCTAAAAATTTATATCGAGCACTTTCACCAAGAGAATCTGAAGTGTTTAAAATGTTAATTGAAGGTAAGCGAAATTTTGAAATATCAAGCTCTTTGAATTTAAATCCAAAAACTATTAATACCTACAAAACTAGATTAATGCGAAAATTAGATGTAGAAAATCCAATCGATTTATTCCAGCAAGCTAAAAATTATAATTTAGTTTAAATTACTCTGTTTAATTTTTTTGAAAGTAACTTTTTCAAATGTTGATACTGCATCACATCTTCTAAAAATTCTGATGGTCCATCTAAGTTATCTGTTGATTTAGATTCTTCTAAAAGACTTTTAATTTTTTCGTCAATCAAATAGCGTCTGAAGGTTAAAATAGTTTCGCTTACTAATTGTCCAACAGCATTTTGTCGGTCTTTGACAAAAATATTTTTCTTCTCCCAATCATGAAGCTGATGTTNCTCGTTCCCTAATAAAATATCAGATATTATAACTCCTAAATTTGACTCTTCTTGCTGTGATATTTTTTCTAATCTAAGTTCTCCCTCTAATTGATAACTTTGTATNAGTTTGTCATAAAGTGAGCGAAATTCTGGATGNATAAATTCCACTTCGTCCTGTTGTAAATCTAGAAATACTTTTTCATNNACTTTACTGTGNATGATTTTGGATTCTTCAATTAAATTTCCATCCTTATCAGAACTTATGNTTAACTCNTCAAAAGATGCTTCATGATTCCCATACTGAATCAAAATACTGATGATTTGTTTTTCNAAATANAATAATGGATTCACAGTAAATTCTTNTTGAGGNATTTTTTGAATTAATGTATCTTTCTCTGAAAAAGTATTCGAGATGTTACGAANAGCCTTTTGTTTTTTATTTTGCTCNTGNGCTAGAGAATTGAANAGAACAGCCTCAGAAATTCCCATCGCNACAGCACACTGTTTTATATAGATCTCTTGCTGAATTGGGTCTGGAATTTTGGATATNCTTTGNACAATTTCACGAATTGTACTGGCTTTTTTTACTGTATCNTGTTTNGCTTCCTTAAGNAGTATATCTGTTTTAAACTCAATAAAGTCTTTTGCTTNATTTTTTAAATAGGAATTAATCTCTTCTTGNGAATGAGATCTAGCGAAACTATCTGGGTCTTCCCCNTCGGGAAAACNACAGATNTTGACATTCATCCCCTGTTCTAAAATAAGATCCACACCTCGGATTGCAGCTTGAAGTCCNGCNGCATCACCATCAAATAAAANNACAATATTAGAGGTTAACCTACGNATTAATCTTATTTGTTCNGTAGTTAAAGCTGTTCCTGAAGATGAGACNACATTTTTAATCCCATTTTGAAAGAGCTGAATCACATCTGTATANCCTTCTACCAGATAACAAACATCTTCTTTNGCTATTGCCTTTTTAGACTCATAAATACCATATANAACNCGACTTTTATGATACACTTCACTCTCAGGAGAGTTTAAATATTTNGCGGTTTTAGCAGTTTTGGATAAAATTCGTCCTCCAAAGCCCAGTACTCTTCCAGCCATACTGCGTATAGGAAAAATNATACGTCCTCTAAAACGATCTNCCGGACCNCGTTCNNTATNAATAACCAATCCNGTTTTNACNAAATATTCAATTAAGTAACTGGCCTTGACNGCCTTTTGATAAAAATNATCTTTCTTTTCTACAGCATAGCCTANTCCNAAAAAACGAANAGTTTCGTTTTTAAAACCTCGTTCCCGAAAGTAACTNAGGCCTAAAGCAATTCCCTCTGAATTCTCCCACAAATCTTTTTCAAAGGATTCTTGAGCATATTGATTAACTAGATAAAGGCTTTCTANAGTATTAGCTTTTTCCTTTTCTTCTTTTGTTTGTTCTNTTTCNTCAATATCAATGTTGTAACGCTTAGCCAAAAATCGNATNGCTTCTGGATATGAAAAATGNTCATGNTCCATTAAAAATGCAACNACGTTTCCTCCTTTTCCACTGCTAAAATCTTTCCAAATTTGNTTTACTGGTGAAACCATAAAACTAGGTGTTCGTTCTTGAGAAAAGGGACTTAATCCTTTAAAATTAGAACCAGACTTTTTTAATNNAANAAAATCTCCNATAACCTCCTCCACTCGAGCGGNTTCATATACTTGATCTATAGTACTTNTTGAAATCAAAAAATGATNTTTTTNATAAATTTATACATTCCTTAAGGAAATTNTTCCTCAAACNANAGATTTAAATCTTACGCTCTGTCACATAATTGAGCATCAATTCTAAAGCATCGCGGTATTCATTTTTNGGAAANTCAGACAAAAGTCGCAATGCTNNAGTTTTGNATTCCTCCATTTTGATTATTGCAAAATCAAGTCCACCTTTTTCTTTAACAAGATTAATTAAAGCTTTTACCTTTACTTTATCATTGTTATGATTTTTAACAATATTAATAATCATTCTTTTCTGATCTATATTAACGTTATTAAGAGTATAAATCAAGGGAAGTGTCATTTTCTTTTCTTTAATATCAATTCCAATTGGCTTTCCAATTTTACGTTCCCCATAATCAAAAAGATCATCTTTTATTTGAAAAGCCATACCTAAAAGCTCCCCAAATTCATGCATTTGTTCTACCTCTTTNGGGGAAGCATTAACTGACTNTGCTCCTAGAGCACAACAAGATGCTAAAAGTGTTGCTGTTTTTTGACGAATAATTTCATAATAAATTTCCTCAGTNATATCTAAATCTCGAGCTTTTTCAATTTGAAGNAATTCTCCTTGACTCATCTCCCTNACGGCAATTGAAATTATTTTNAGTAAATCAAAATCTTCGTTTTCGATTGAAAGCAACAACCCTTTTGATAATAAATAATCTCCNACTAAAACAGCAATTTTATTTTTCCATAATGCATTAATGGAAAAAAAACCTCTTCTTTTATTACTGTCATCCACTACATCNTCNTGTACTAAAGTTGCCGTGTGTATCAATTCAATTACTGATGCTCCTCTGNAAGTTCGCTCATTGACCTTACCTTTTCCCAANAGCTTTGCAACTAAAAAAACAAACATGGGTCGCATTTGCTTTCCTTTTCGATTGACAATAAAATGAGTTATTCTGTTGAGTAAAGCTACTTGAGAAAACATGGATTCTNTGAACTTTTGTTCGAAAAGATCCATCTCATCATAAATCGGTTTCTTAATTTGCTCAACTACTTTCATATACTTGTAAATATATCAATTATAAAGAGAATTAATTCATGAATTGATTTTCAGTTGAGGTATTATTTATTTGCTAATTGNCCACAAGCNGCATCAATATCCNGACCTCTAGAACGACGATAGGTAACTTGGATCCTNGAATCTNTAAGAGTTTTGATGTAATCATCAATGACATGAGAAGGGGCTTCCTTCAATTTGCTATAATCAATTGGATTATACTGAATCAAATTTACCTTAGAAGGAACTTGTAAACAAAATTTTACCAATGCCTGAATATCCTTTTTTGTGTCATTAATTCCCTCCCAAACTACATATTCAAAGGTAATNTGCTTTTTTGTGCAGGCATACCAGTGTTTCAGAGATTTAAGCAATTCATCTANNGGAAATTTAGTCGCAAAAGGCATAATTTGCTNACGCANTTCTTGTCGTGCGCTATGGAGGGAAACAGCTAAACAAAATNTTACTCCATCATCTGCCATTTTACGAATNATTTTGGGGATTCCTGAAGTCGAGACAGTGATTCTTTTGGGTGACATCCCAAGCCCTTCGGGGTCTGTTATTTTATCTATGGAAGCCAAAACATTATTGTAATTCATCAAAGGCTCTCCCATTCCCATAAATACAATATTTGTCAATGGTCGTTGATGATAAATCAAACTTTGCTGATTGATTAAAACAACTTGGTCGTAGATTTCATCAGCATTTAAATTGCGCATTCTTTTCATTGAAGCTGTTGCGCAAAAAGTACAGTCTAAACTACAACCTACTTGNGAAGAAACGCATGCCGTGCTTCTATTTGCGGTAGGTATTAGTACAGATTCAACAACCAATTGATCATGAAGTTTTACTGCATTTTTAACAGTTCCGTCCTTACTTTTTTGTTCAACATCAATTTTAATATGGTTGATTTCAAAATTAGATTTAAGCAATTCACGATGTGCTAGAGCCAGATTTGTCATTGAGTCAAAATCATGGACCCCTTTTTGCCACAACCACTGATAAACTTGTTTACCTCTAAAAGGCGATATGTTGTGTTTCACAAAAAATTTGATTAATTCATCTTTTGTGAGAACTCTTATATCTTTTTTAGTATTTTTCAAAGGTCTGAAAATAAAAAACCGCATTTAAGCGGTTTTTATTTGCTATAAAATTAGCATAGCATCGCCGTAAGAGTAAAAATTATATTTCTCTTTGATAGCAACATCATATGCATGTCTTATAAAATCAGGATCTGCAAAAGCTGATACCATCATCAATAAGGTAGATTTTGGAGTATGAAAATTGGTAATCATACTGTTTGCAATTGAAAAATCATAGGGTGGAAAAATAAATTTGTGAGTCCAACCTTTGTATTCATTTAGTTTTCCTGCTGATGATACAGAACTCTCTAATCCACGCATAACTGTTGTACCTACAGAACATATTTTTCGTCGATTATCTATAGCCTTATTTACTTTATTAGTTGCAATATCATCAATAATCAACTCTTCCGAATCCATTTTGTGCTTTGATAAATCTTCTACCTCTACTGGACTAAAGGTTCCTAAACCTACATGTAAGGTTAGTTCCGCAATATCAATTCCTTTTATTTCTAATCGTTTCAACAAATGTTTTGAAAAGTGTAATCCAGCTGTAGGAGCAGCAACTGCCCCTTCATGTTTTGCATAAATGGTTTGATATCGTTCTTGATCTTCTTCGTCTGTTTCACGTTTAATGTATTTTGGTAACGGTGTTTGACCGAGTTCTTTTAGTTTCGTTCTAAACTCAGCATAACTTCCGTCAAAAAGAAAACGAAGGGTTCTCCCTCTTGAAGTAGTATTATCAATTACTTCGGCTACTAAGCTTTCATCTTCTCCAAAGTATAGTTTATTTCCAATTCTAATTTTACGAGCTGGATCAACCAATACATCCCATAAACGTTGTTCTTGATTTAATTCTCTAAGTAAAAAAACTTCTATTCTAGCTCCTGTTTTTTCTTTATTACCAAAGAGACGAGCAGGAAAAACTTTTGTGTTATTTAGAACCATTACATCACCTTCGTCAAAAAAATTGATTATGTCTTTAAAAGTGTAATGCTCTAATTTTTCTTCTTTACGATTAAGAACCATTAGTCTGGATTCATCTCTATCATTGGCNGGTCTTTGAGCTAAAAGGGCTTTTGGAAGTTCGAATTGGAATTGAGATAATTTCATTGAATAATTTTAATTTGCAAATATACTATCTCAAAATANGCCTTGTCAAGTAAATTGTTATTTATCTGCGATCAATAATAAAATTAATTTCCTCNAGGTCACTCCAAAAGGTTGGGAAAGACTTTGAGACAACTTCAGCATNTTCTATTTTAATTGGAATTTTTATAGCTAGAGGAGCAAANGCCATCGCCATTCTATGATCNTTATATGAANGAATGCTTCGATTGGGGATAAATTTTGAACTAGAAGCAAGTTCCAGACTGTTNCCTGTNATTTTAATATNCGCACCAAGCTTTGNTAATTCGTTATAAAGNGCTTGAAGACGATCAGTTTCCTTAATTTTTAATGTATGTAGACCCTTAAGTTTACAACCTACTCCAAGACCATAACAGGTTACTGCGATTGTNTGNGCTATATCAGGTGNTTTAGACAAATCCAATTCTAAAAGTTCAGGNAAGTNTANATCTTGTTTTGTTAATTTAAGAGTCTGATCTTCAATTGAAGATATTACACCCAATTTACTGTAAATGTCTTTTAGAACACTATCACCTTGAAGGCTTTCCTCTTTGTAACTAGTTAAATGAATTTCACTTTGATATGCCAACGCTACGACACTAAAAAAATAGGAAGCTGAACTCCAATCAGATTCAACAATTTGCGTTGTTATTTTTGATTTAATTATGGGCTCTACTCGAATGGTTTGTCCTTGAAATTCAGTTTCAATACCAAGGTTATCTAACAAAGACAAAGTCATCGATATATATGGAGTTGATGTAATTTTACCTAACAAATTTAATTGAATTCCTTTTTCTAATCCAGCCCCAATAAGCAATAAGGCTGATATGTATTGACTACTAACATCAGCTGGTAGTGAAATTTTTCCACCGATGAGATTTTTTCCTTTAATTCGTATAGGCGGATAGCCTTCCTCTTTTTCATAGCTTATTGAAGCTCCAATTGATTTAAGTGCTTCGACTAAAATTTTAATCGGTCGCTCTTGCATCCTTTGTGATCCAGTCAGCAGTACCTCTCTTCCTTCTAAATTAGCAAAATAAGCTGTGAGGAATCGCATTGAAGTCCCCGCATGATGAACATCTATTACTTCTGAATCTGATTTTAATGCTTCTTGCATGATTTTACTGTCGTCAGATTCTGATATGTTTTCAATATTAAGTCCAGAAAATAATGCTTGAAGTACAAGAAGCCTGTTAGACTCACTTTTTGAACCTGTAACACGAATTTTACCATTGCATTCTGCAGTTGGATGAGAAAGTGCTAAAATCATTTAGTTCTTTAATTTTGAATTTTTATGATGTCTTTCACTATCACGATCAGATTTAATTTTTAATTTTTTTTCAAAGGCTTCTTGAAGATTTATGCCAGTCTGATTGGCAAGACAAATAGCTACAAAAATTACATCCGAAAGTTCTTCCCCAAGATCTTTACTTTTATCACTTTCCTTTTCTGACTGCTCACCATATCTTCTTGAGATGATCCTTGCAACTTCACCTACTTCTTCGCTAAGTTGTGCCATATTAGTAAGTTCATTAAAATATCTTACACCATGGGCTTTAATCCATTGATCTACCCTTTTCTGTACTCCTTCTAAATCCATTTTCCAAAAATAACGATAAATCTTGGCATTTGCATTTATGAAATATTAAAGACTTAAAAAAGGGAATTCAGTTCATTTAATGAATTAACAATAAGACATTTATCATGAAGTTCTTCTTGATGAGAATTAAAATGAATTGCATGCATTCCTTGAGTTAAGGCTCCCAAAATATCTGCTTCTAAACTATCTCCAATCATCAAAGCCTTTTTAGGATCTGCTTTTGTTTGATTTAGTGCTTCTTTAAAAATTTGAGGGTGTGGTTTTTTGAATCCTACTTGATCTGCGGTAAATATAAAATCAAAAAAAGTTTTCAAACCTGAATTTTTAATTTTAAGATTCTGAACCTGCTCAAATCCATTGCTAATTATATGTAAATTATAATTTAATTTTAACTTTTCTAATAAAGGAATTGCTCCTTCGAATAAATTAGAAAAACTACTCAAATAAGTTATATAAGCTTCCGATATTTGATCAATTTGACTATTTGTTGTCTTAAATTTGATTTGTTCAAATGTATCAGCTAAACGATTATATCTTAATTCATCTTGACTGATTTTGTTTTCCCTGTATTTTTTCCAATAATCGTGATTTATAGGATTATAATAAAAAATGAATTGTTCCAAATCTATGGATAACATCTGTTCATTGAATATTTTATCAAAAGTGAGCATTGAATTTTTTTCAAAATCCCAAAGGGTATGGTCTAAATCAAAAAAAATATCGGTTAAAACTTCCTTGTATTTAATCACTTAATATAATTTTTGAATGATTTTTGTAAAGGTAAGTTTTGCTTTTTTGGATTCAAAAAGCCATTACTTACTGCAATTGTTAATCGACTACAATTTAAAGGTAAGGTTTTGAAAATACGTTCCAAATTACTAAACGCCTCATTACTTTTCCCGTTTTTAATTACTGATTCGGAAGCCACCACTGGGTGAGCCTTTAATGAAAGCTTGGACTCATTGGCTAAATCATAAAAATAAAAGGGAGTAGATGTACTTGCTCTAAATCCAATTTTATTAGAATATCCCATACTGTAATCATCCGTAAATTCAAAGTTTACTAAATCCGCATATATTAAAGACAATTGTCGAAAACTATTAGGGATTCGACTCATTTTTACCTGCCGATTTGTTAGCTCTTGAAAACCTTTTTTTTCTTGATTTAAACTAAGTTCTGGTTTTAAATGGGATTTTATAGAAAGCAGCAAACCTAACATATAGACATCTCCAGTTTTTTTTATTATTGTATGAAGTCTTCGATTAAATATTGAAATAGCGGATTCATATTTTGAGCTATTGGCAAAACGAAAAAATACTTTAGGTTTTAAATTTGAATCCTTTAACCAAGAAACCCATGAATCAAAACTATCATATGGATCATCTTCAAGCCTTAAAAGTACCATGAATTGATTGAAAGTTTTCAAAAGATTAAGTTGCCAAATTGATTTTAAAAAGATCTCCATTGAAACTAAAAATGAGCGATGACGATATCTAAAAGCTAATGGCACATCAATAATTAACTCCTTTTTAGAACATTTTTTCTTGTAGGGTTCAATTTCTTTAAAAAACGCACTCATTATTTTATGCAACTTTAAAACCCAAATGTCAATAAGAGGCATCTCCAAAAAACCCTCTTTGAATGCCAAGCTTTGAGTTGAATCAAAAAACTCATTAGTTGTTTTTATTTTTGGAATCGATTCTTCATAACGGGAAAGCAAAAAAAAACTAGCTGCAAAGATATCGTAAGGAATTGGGGCATTATCATCTGTTTTAAAAAAAGCCGGAATCCCCTCCCAATCATAGATAGTTATACCCTGATCAATTACTCCACGTTCAAATAGAAGAGAATGAGAGGTTATATTAAATTCATTCCCCAAAGATCTATTTGCATAACTCATTTTTGGACCAGAGTGTGCAACGAATACTTCGACAGCTGTGCTAAAACTAACAGATAAATCCAACATATTTTCAAAAATGTGCTTAAAGATATATGTAATTCTCGGTGTAATTTTATGTGTATAAACCAGAAGCATTTATGTGATTTTTTTCATTAAAGCTAAATTAGACTTTTTCTAAAAAATCAATTAATAAAGAATATTGAGATTGAAATTCATTTCCCTAATACTATATCTCTGAAAATTTGGTTTATTTTTTTGGATAGGTAAATAATCCGATAGATAAAAGCCTTTCCAAGTATAACAAAATCAATTCTTCCAAAATTTCCCGAACCCATTATTTCAAGAATTACATTAGAATAATTCCTTCCCAATGAGCTTTTTTGAAGTTTGGATGCTTTTGTTAATTCAATCAGTGAATTATGATCAAATTCTTGTTCAATAGATTCTAAAAGAATAGTGGTTCTGTTTTTTATATTTAATTCTTCCAGATCATAAAAATAAGAACTTCACCAAGGGGATCAAGTCAATTAGCGTATTGTTTAATAAATTTTGGATCAAGACTGCTATAGATTTGCAACTCCATACAAGCGATTATTTTTTTCTTTCAAACTGATTCTTGATTGCCAAACTAGTTGCTTTTAATTTAATTGGTGAATGGGCAAAATTCTTAAAAAGAAAATTATTTGTCCCCTTAGAAAATAATTCCAAACACTATGATGCTCCCTTAAAACTTAACATTGATTCAAAGAAATCAGATCTATCAAGTCCCATCAATTGTGCTATCCACTGTGCTCCAGCTAGATTTTGAAGATTATGAGAACCGAAAACTATAAGAGGAAGACTGCCCTCCTCGGTTTCCAGATAAGTTTGTCCATTATCTATAAAATGATCTGGAATATTATACCCGATTTTTTTAATAGGATGTTCAATAGATTCAACAAGTTTTTTTAGTATCTCATCTTCTTTATTATATATTAATACACCCCCAGCTTTTATGGAGTAAATGAATTTTTCAAATTGGGTGATGTAATCTTTAAACGTAAGAAAAACATTGATATGATCCCAAACAATACAACTTACCAGAGCAATTTCCGGAGTATACCATAAAAATTTTGGCTGAGGGTCAATTACAGAAGATAAATACTCATCTCCTTCTAATAGAATAAAATCATTTTTATCTCCTATGGATAAGTTTCTTGAATTTTCATAAACTGGAGCTCCAACCATATAATCAGTCTCAATTCCATGATATTCCAGGGCATGTAAAATCATTGCAGTTATTGTTTTTTTACCATGACTTCCAGCAATTACTACCCGTGTTTTATTTTCTGAAAGTAATGCTAAAAACTCTGGATATGATTGAATTTTTAAGTTCATTTCCTCAGCTTCTTTCAATTCAGGATTATCCCTTTTGGCATGCATTCCTAAAATCACAATATCAATATTTTCATTTATTTTTTTAGGAAACCAGCCAAAACTTTCAGGCAACAATCCTGCTTTTTGAAGGTTTGATTTTGAAGGTTCAAAAATGACATCATCACTACCTGTTACTTTATGACCAAGCGAATGCATCTGTAATGCCAAACTGTGCATTGCACTACCACCAATTGCTATAAAATGTAAATGCATCTTATTTTTCAGGATTTAAGCTGTTCCCAGAGTAAATCTTTTAACTCTGTAAGTTGAAATTGGGTAGCACTGGAAATTATTAAATATGGAGTGTTTTTAAAAATATTTTTCATTTCTTCATTATACTCAGCAATCAATTCCTCATCCAATAAGTCTGATTTTGACAGTGCAACAATATAACTTTTATCCAATAACTCTGGATTATACTTTTCCAATTCATTTCGAAGTATCTCAAAGGTTTTTTTTAAATCGGAAGTATCGGAAGGTATCAGGAAGAGCAAAATTGAATTTCGTTCAATATGTCTTAAAAAGTGGTGGCCTAAACCTTTTCCTTCAGAAGCACCCTCGATGATTCCAGGAATATCAGCCATAATAAATGACTTATAATCTCGATAATTTACTATTCCTAAATTAGGTTTTAGGGTTGTAAATTCATAATCTGAAATTTTTGGCTTTGCAGATGTTAAAACCGAAAGTAATGTAGATTTTCCTGCATTGGGAAAACCAACCAATCCAACATCTGCCAGTACTTTTAACTCTAAAGTAACTGGAACAACCACACCATCTTTTCCAGGTTGGGCATATCTTGGAGTCTGATTTATTGACGATTTAAAATGCCAATTACCTCGTCCTCCAAGACCTCCTTTGGCAATGATTTCTTCCTGTTTAGCTTCGATGATTTCAAATAAGATCTCTTTTGAATCAGTATTTCTTACTACGGTTCCAACTGGAACATCAATGAATAAGTCTTCTCCATTTGCTCCTCTGCTTCTATTTTTACTACCGTCTCCTCCATTACCTGCTTTAAAATGCTTTTTGAATTTGAAGGAATAGAGTGTCCATAAATGCTTATTAGCCCGAATAATAACATGTCCTCCTCGACCACCATCTCCACCGTCAGGTCCTCCCTTAGTTATAAATTTTTCACGATGTAAATGAATAGATCCTTTTCCTCCTTTTCCTGAGCTTACATTCAACTTCACATAATCAACAAAGTTTCCTTCTGTCATAAAATTTACAATGTATTTATCAATCGGGTTAGCCGATTGGTAATTTCATCTATAGTACCGATACCATTAACACTATGAAATTTATTTTGTTTGGCGTAAAAATCTCTCAAAGGAGCAGTTTTTTGGTTGTACTCCTCAAAACGATTTCTGATTTTATCTTCATCTTGGTCATCTATTCTGCCACTACTTTTTCCTCGTTCTAAAAGTCGTTCTACCAAAATATCATCTGCAGCCTCTAAAGCTATTGTGGCAGAAATTTCCATTTGTTTTTCATTTAAAAAAGTATCCAATGCACCCGCCTGTGCTTCAGTTCTCGGAAATCCATCAAAGATAAATCCATTTGTTTGTGGATTTTGATCCACTTCGGTTTTAAGCATGTCTATGGTTACTCGATCAGGGACCAAATCTCCTTGATCAATAAATGATTTAGCTAAAAGACCTAAAGAAGTTTTATTTTTAATGTTATTTCGAAAAAGATCTCCAGTAGATATATGAACTAATTTGTATTGTTCTTTTAAAAATGTGGCTTGAGTTCCTTTTCCTGCTCCTGGCTTACCAAATAAAACTAGATTAATCATCAAAAAATATTTTTTAAATATACCCATTTTAGATTGCTTTTCCCCATTCCAAAAAACTTATGCGTATTTTTGCTAAAATGATATTATGAGTTTTTTCTCCACAACAAAAACGATAGGAATCTTGGGAGGGGGTCAATTGGGCAAAATGCTTCTAAACACTACTCGCCAATGGGATATAAAAACCCATGTATTGGATCCCAATGAATATGCTCCTGCTCGTGTAGGATCTAATACATTTGTTCAAGGAGATCTAATGGATTACCAAACCGTTGTAGATTTTGGAGAAAAAGTAGACATTCTTACCATTGAAATTGAAAATATCAATTCTAAAGCTTTAGTCGACTTAGAAAAAAAAGGTGTTCGGGTATACCCCCAAGCTCAGGTCATTAAAACTATACAAAATAAATGCCTCCAAAAAAAATTCTGCAAAAAAAAATCTATTCCTACAGCCCCTTTTCAATTATTCGATTCCAAAGAAAAAATTAAGGATGCTATAGTCAGAGGGTTGGTTTCTTTTCCTTTTGTTTGGAAATCTGAATCAATGGGATATGACGGTTATGGAGTCAAAATTATTCGCTCCAATAAAGATTTAGAAAAGATAGGTGAAGGTGGCTGTATGGCAGAAGATTTAATTAATATTGATAAGGAAATTGGTGTTATTGTTTGTAGAAGTGTTAGCGGGGAGACAGTAAGTTACCCCAGTGTAGAAATGGAATTTCACCCAACTGCCAATCAGGTAGAGTATGTTCTGAGTCCATCACGAATATCGAAAAATATTGAAAAAAAAGTACAGGAAATCGCAAGTAAAGTTTCTAATGCCTACCAACATGTAGGTCTTTTAGCTGTAGAATTGTTTTTAACAAAAGAGGGGGAAATATTGGTCAATGAAGTAGCCCCAAGGCCACACAATAGTGGGCATTATACCATAGAAGCCTCTTATACCTCACAATTTGAACAACACATAAGAGCTTTACTTGACCTACCTCTGGGTAATACAGAAAATAAAGTATCTGGTGTAATGGTCAATTTGGTTGGTACATATAACCACCGCGGTCCAGTTCATTATAAGAATATTGAACATATTTTGGCTATAGAAGGAGTATCTCCTCATATTTATGGAAAAAAACAAACACGTCCTTTTCGAAAAATGGGACACATTACTATCGTAAATAAAGATTTAAAAATTGCGAGACAGATCGCAGAACAAGTAAAAGAAACTATTCAAGTAATATCAAAATAATATGGCACAGGCAGGAATTATTATGGGAAGTCAATCAGACCTCCCCGTNATGCAAGAAGCAATCGAAATTTTAAAAAAGTTTGGAATTGAGACTGAGGTAGACATTGTTTCTGCTCACCGAACTCCTGATAAAATGATGGATTACGGAACAAGTGCACATCGCAGAGGAATTAAGGTCATTATTGCTGGGGCAGGAGGAGCCGCCCACTTACCAGGGATGATTGCCTCATTGACACCCCTACCTGTAATTGGTGTTCCGATTAAATCAAGTAACTCAATTGATGGCTGGGATTCAGTTTTATCTATTTTACAAATGCCAGGAGGGGTACCGGTAGCAACTGTTGCATTAAATGGAGCAAAAAATGCTGGAATCCTAGCTGCACAAATAATAGGAAGTCANAACCTAAAAGTCCTTGAAAAAGTAATAGAATACAAAAAAGGGTTGAAGCAGAAAGTATTAGATAGTTCTAAAATATTAAAAAAATAATTAAATTGAACAATCCCCTCCTAAAGGAATTCAAGACTCCATATGAGTCAGCCCCATTCAACAAAATAAAAGTAGAACATTTTATTCCTGCAATTCAACAGGCTATAGAAATTGCCCTCCAAGAAATTGATGTAATAACAGCTCAAAAAGAAACTCCAAATTTTAAAAATACATTAGAAAAACTTGAAAAATGTGGTAAGTTCATTAGCAGAAATACTTTATTGCTCTTCAACCTAAACAATGCAGAAACAAGTGATGAATTACAGCAAACTACACAAAAAGCCTCTCCACTTTTATCTAAATTTCAAAATGATGTCCGATTAAATGAAAAACTATTCAAGCGCATACAAAGAGTTTATCAAAATGAAAATCGTAATCAACTTTCTCGGGAACAAATAACATTACTAGAAAAAGAATACAAAAGCTTTGTTAGAAATGGAGCGAATCTACCCTTGTTATCTAAAAAAAAATTAAGAGAGATTGATACAGAACTTTCTCAATTGAGTTTGACTTTTGGAGAACATGTTTTAGCTGATACTCAAGCTTTTTATCTACACATTGAAAAGAAAGAAGAATTGAAAGGATTGCCACCATCCATAATTGAAATGGCCGCTGAAGAAGCTCAATCTAGAGAAAAAATTGGATGGGTGTTTACTCTTGATTACCCCAGCTATGTCCCTTTTATGACCTATGCTGAAAATAGATTATTGCGAAAAAAATTCAGCCTTGAATTTGGAAAAAGGGGGTTTCAGGATAATCCTCAAAACAATAGTAAAATTATTTTAAAAATCATTCGCCTTAGAAAAGAACGCTCTCAACTCCTAGGCTATAATTCACATGCTGCCTTTGTGCTTGAAGAACGCATGGCTCAGTCTGAAGATAACGTCAAAAATTTTTTAGACGAACTTTCAGAAAAAGCCAAACCCATTGCTGAGAAAGAATGGGAAGCTATGAAGGNATTTGCTGCTAAACACTTAGATTTAAAACAACTTGAAAAATGGGATACCGCATATGTTTCGGAAAAACTGAAAAAGGCGAAGTTTGATTTAGATGAGCAGCAACTCAAACCTTATTTTCAACTTCAAAAAGTATTGAAAGGTTTATTTAATATTGTCTATAAACTTTACAGAATTGAGTTTAAAGAAAATACTGTAATCGAAACCTATCATCCCGATGTCAAAGTTTTCGAGGTATTTAAAAAAAATACATTTCACGCTTTGCTGTATACCGATTTTTTCCCAAGACCAGGTAAACGTAACGGTGCATGGATGACTAGTTATCGTTCCCAAAATAAAGACCAACGACCCCATGTTTCAATTGTATGTAATTTTTCAAAACCTACCTCAAAAAAACCATCACTTTTGACATTTCAAGAAGTCACTACACTCTTTCACGAATTTGGACATGCTCTACATGGAATGTTGGCCAACACTAACTACAGTTCTCTTAGCGGTACAAATGTTTTTTGGGATTTTGTAGAACTCCCTTCTCAAATCATGGAAAACTGGTGTTATCAGCCTGAGGCCTTGAATTTATATGCCAGACATTATGAAACAGGTGAAGTCCTCCCCAAGAAAATGGTAGAAAAAATCAAAAAAGCCGCAAACTTTCAGCAGGGACTGCAAACCTTGAGACAGCTAAGTTTTGGTTATTTAGATCTGTCATTCCACGATCAAAATTCTAACCAAATTAAAAATATCAAAACACATGAAAAAAATCAAATCGATCATTTACAGTTTACCCAGGACATCCCTGAAAACTGCATGAGTACTTCTTTTTCCCATATTTTTCATGGAGGATATGCGGCAGGTTATTACAGTTATAAATGGGCAGAAGTTTTAGATGCTGATGCCTTTGAACTATTTTTAGAAAATGGTATTTTCAATTACAAAATAGCTACTCTATTTTTAGAGAATATTTTATCTAAAGGAGGAACCGAACATCCAATGAGACTATATAAAAAGTTTAGAGGAAAAGAACCAGACTCATCAGCCCTTCTTCGAAGAGCAGGTTTAGCTATTTAACTANGAGTTATAAAAATCTAGATATGGCTATATTATTGAATTTCGGAAAGTGATTCTCTAATGTGGATTGCTTAATTTTTTAATTTAAGCAGTCGACAGGAAAAAAATTGATCACTTAAAAAAGTAAAAAGATTAAATAATTACAAATTTTACCAATTCCGATAACCTCCTTTAAGTTCATATACTTTTTTAAAACCCAAAGATTCCATCAATGAAGATGCCTTACTACTTCTGCCACCAGCAGAGCAGTAAATTAAAAAAGTCTGTTCTTTATTCAATTTTGTTATTTGAGTATTAAATTCTGGAGAATTAAAATCAAAATTTAAAGCATTATCTATATGTCCTCTAAAAAATTCTTCCGGAGTTCGAACATCTATTATTACATAGTCGTTTTTAATAAGTTGTTTGAATTTTTCTTTTTCAACCTTTTCAAAAGTAGAAAAATTTTTAGTACAAGAGGAAATTATTAATAATATGAAAAGTTTTTTCATTTTTAAATATTTTAGTCAAATCTAAAAATAATAAGTCATTAAATACCACAAGATAGGTATACCCTCTACCCAAAAACGAGCATAATAGGATGATTGGTTTTCGTTACTTCTCCATAGCATAATGCCTAAGATCAAAAAAGTTACTAGAGCACTTAGGGCTAAAGAAGAGAAATTATAAAAATTAATACTTGCAAAAAGAATACCCAAAGCNAATAAAANTAATCCTATTTGTTTTACTNTAAAAACACCAAANCTTTGAGGTAAAGTTTGTAAATTAAATTGNTCTGANTTTAAATCCCCAATTTCAAAAGGTAGTATNGCNACAAAAATATAGANGCCCTGTAAAATNATTAGTTTAAAAAAAAGAACAAAATTAAAATTATCTGCAGAAGCCAAAGGAACAGCAACAGTTAAACATAACCAACTCAAAACAACTAAATATAATTTCCATCCTTTTTTACTTCTGTAGTTTAAAGACCCGGCCTTCAAAGGAATTGAATATGTTAGTACTAATAATCCTCCAATAATAGTAAAAACCAAAACTAAATGAGAAATAAAAAATACAATGACCAAATTTATTAATACAGCAATTATGGTTATGCAAATAATCAGGTGATTTTTTTTAATAAAATTTGGAATAAAAAGTAGCGGAAAAAATTTAATGAAATTATAGGCTGATAGAGCTGAAAAAAAAATAAATATTAACAATTTAACATTATTGTTCAAACCTGCTATCAGCAAACTTATTTTTGCTAATGCAAGTACTGAAAACGCAACGTGAATACTCGATTTTATGTAAAAATCAAGTGTTATTTTTAGAAATTTTTTCACACGTAAATATCGAAACTTTATAGTAGTTGGTTTGAATTTTTAAAAAAGTTTTAACACAAAGAAAAAATCAAGANGAAAATTTAATTAAGATGTNATATTTTTGAATATAAATTAATGTTATGAGAACGGACAAATTTGTTGAAAGACATGTCGGACCAAATGANGAGGANANAAAAAAAATGCTTGNAAAAATTNANGCTGATTCGATTGATGAATTATTAGATGAAACCATACCAGCAAGTATTAGATTAAATAAACCCNTAGATTTAGATGAAGGGATTAGTGAATTTGAATTCTCAAAGCACATTCAATCTTTGGGTAGAAAAAATAAGAGATATGGTAGCTTTATTGGTTTAGGCTANCATGCCTCAATTACACCAGCAGTAATTCAAAGAAATATACTTGAAAACCCTGGATGGTATACCGCTTATACACCCTATCAAGCGGAAATAGCTCAGGGGCGGTTGGAAGCTCTGTTCAATTTCCAAACTGTGATTTGTGATTTAACTGGAATGGAACTTGCTAACGCCTCACTCCTAGATGAGAGTACGTCAGCTGCAGAGGCGATGACGATGCTATATAGTACTAGAACAAGAGCTCAAAAAAAGAATGAGGCATCTAAGTTTTTTGTAGACGAAAACGTCCTCCCACAGACCCTTTCAATACTACGCACTAGATCAACCCCTTTGGGTATTGAACTGGTAATAGGAAATCCTGAGGATAATGAATTTTCAGATTCATATTTTGGATGTATTATTCAGTATCCTGGAAAAAAAGGAAATATTCCTGATTTAAAAACTTTAATTCAAAAAGTAAAAATTAAAGAGATAGCAACTGTGGTAGCTGCAGATATTATGAGTCTTGTACTCCTTGAAAGTCCTGGATCCTATGGTGCTGACGTTGTCGTGGGCACTACCCAACGTTTTGGAATTCCTCTTGGTTATGGAGGTCCTCATGCTGCTTTTTTTGCTACAAAAAGTAGTTTTAAAAGAAGTATACCGGGAAGAATCATTGGTCAAACAAAAGATTTGGATGAAAATCCAGCTTTAAGAATGGCACTGCAAACAAGAGAGCAACACATCAAGCGGGACCGAGCAACTTCAAATATTTGTACTGCACAAGTATTATTAGCTGTGATGGCTGGTATGTATGCTGTCTATCATGGTCCAAAGGGATTAAGTCATATTGCTAGTGGAATTCATGGAAAAGCATGCCAGCTAAATACAATTCTTGGTGACCTAGGAATAATTCAAAAAAATAATAGCTTTTTTGATACACTTCAAATTGAAGTTGATGCAAAAAAGATAAAAAATATTGCAGAATCTAAAAAGCTTAACTTCTATTATGCTGATAAAAATACTGTTTGTATCTCGATAAATGAGACAACTTCGTTAAATGAAATAGATCTGATTAGCTCAGTTTTTGTTAAGTATTTAAACAAAGAAAAGCCTTTAATTAGTAATACTATTTCAAATGGTATTCGTTTTGATCAGCGAAGAAAAAGTAAATATTTAACTCACAATATTTTTAATTCATATCATTCTGAAACAGCTTTGATGCGGTACATAAAAAAGTTAGAAAGAAAAGATTTGTCTTTAAATCATTCGATGATTTCTTTAGGGTCATGTACAATGAAATTAAANGCTGCTTCAGAAATGCTACCCTTAAGTGATACTAATTGGGGGAGTATACACCCATTTGTTCCTGTAGATCAAGCACAAGGTTATCATGAAGTTCTTAATAAACTTACAGCTCAACTCAATGAAATTACAGGATTTGCTGCAACATCTTTACAACCTAATTCTGGTGCACAGGGTGAATACTCTGGATTAATGGTCATCCGGGCTTATCATAAATCCCAAAATGAAAGTCATCGAAATATTTGTTTAATTCCGGCTTCTGCCCACGGAACCAATCCAGCATCAGCAGTTATGGCAGGTATGAAAGTAGTTGTTACGGGGACAGATGAAAAAGGAAATATTGATTGGGATGATCTTAAAGAAAAAGCCATAGAGCACAAAGATAATTTAGCTGGTTTGATGATTACTTATCCGAGTACTCATGGAGTTTTTGAAGCAAAGATCGTAGAAATTACCGATCTAATTCATCAATATGGAGGACAAGTATATATGGATGGTGCCAATATGAATGCTCAAGTTGGACTAACAAGTCCATCAGCGATAGGTGCAGATGTATGCCATTTAAATCTTCATAAGACTTTCGCTATTCCGCATGGCGGAGGTGGTCCAGGAGTGGGACCCATTTGTGTNGCAAAACATTTAGCACCCTTTTTACCAGGTAATCCTATTATTACTTCTGGTGGAACTCAGGCGATAACAGCTATATCAGGATCACCATTTGGCTCCGCTTTAGCTTGTTTAATTTCCTATGGTTACATTAAAATGTTAGGTAGCTCAGGTCTCCGAAAAGTAACTGAGATAGCTATTTTAAATGCAAATTATATTCAAAAACGAAT
>PAFO01000014.1 GCA_002705385.1 Flavobacteriaceae bacterium | reverse complement strand
AGTAATGTATTTCGAACAACTTCTCAAAATATAAATTATGAATTAGGTTTAGGATTCGATTTTTACCTTTTTTATTTTAAGTTTTCACCCTCACTTAGAGGTATATTTTCAATGCAAAATGAAATGATCCCTGATTCAAATCCAGAGAGTCCATGGACTGGGAAAATAAACAATATGTTCTCAAGGGGAGTTGCATTAATTATTACTTTCGAATAGTTTAAGTCTCCCTAAATAATTCACTCAAAAAAATTGCACTTGCAGTTGCTACATTTAAACTTTCAGCCTTACTAGTTCCATTTCTGAATTCCGGGATAGAATACACACATTTCAAATGATTTGATACTGAAAGTGAAATTCCATGGGATTCACTGCCAAAAACATATGAAGCTTTTTGAGAAAGTCGATTCTTATAAATTGACTCCCCATTTGCAGAAGCGCCATAGATCGGCTTTTTTAAATTACTCAATGTAGCTCCAAGATCTTCAACATAATGACAACAAACTCTTACAATAGAACCCATTGAAGCTTGAATAACCTTTGGATTAAAACAATCTACAGTATCATTACTACAAATCAATTCAGACAATCCAAACCAATCGCACAAACGAATTATGGTACCTAAATTTCCTGGATCACTTATACCATTAAGAGCAATTGTAATTGGTTCTGCTAAAATATCTTTTTTTATTGGTAAATTAAAGACGCCCAATACCGGGCTAGGTGTTTTAAAATGAGTGATCATTTTCATCTCATCTAATGTCAATAAATTTGCATCTGGATGAAAGTCATTATTGATTGTAAATAATATTTTAAACGACCAACCTGATGTTATTAGATCATTAACTACCTTNTCCCCTTCTGCAACAAAAAGTCCACTTGATAAACGATATTTTTTTTTACTTAATTGAATGATTTGTTTGCGTTGATTCTTGGAGAGCATAAAAATGACTTATTTTTGAATTAAATTCCAAAGTGTGTATCGTCCACTAGCAAAATTAATAATTCTATTTCTTACTACCTTAACTCTTATAGGGTGTTCTGGAACTAAGACCTATAGTTCTCAAAAAGAATTGATAATAAAAAATGAAATTTATGAACAATCAGAATTGTTGAAAAACAATCCTGTAAATTATATTATTAATACACCTGCTAACAAAAAATTTATGGGGATACCCATCAAGAAGATTCTATATGAAAGTGCTCACCCTATGCCCAAAAAACAATTTGAAGACTGGATTAATAAAAAAATTAAACGCAAAAAAAGATTGGAAAAGTTACTTTCTAAAAAGCAAATTATTGCTCTTGAAAAATACAACATTAATTTCAATAATTGGTTGAAAAATACCGGAGAGCCCCCTGCAGTTTTAGATACTTCTAAAATAAATTCCTCAAAAAAAAGTATTCAACAGTATTACAAGAATCTTGGATATTACAATGTAAAAGTTAGTAGTGATCCCCTTTATAAAAAAACAAAAAAAGTCGTTTTAAAGTATATAATTTATCCTGGTAAACAATATGAAATTGAATCAATCAAAACTAATATTGATTCTGAAAAAATAACTGAAATCTATAACTCAAATACCAAAGATTCAGAAATAAAAAAAGGTGATGTCTTTGAAATAAATAAATTCGAAAAAGAAAGAGAACGACTATTCACTTTATTTAGAAATAATGGAATTTACAACTTTCAACAGAACAGTATACAATTTACAGCAGCAATTGATAGTACAGGCAAAGACTTAAAAATTCCCGTGACAATCCAAATTCAAGATCTTCAACAACGAGTTAATGAAGTTTCTTCTAAGATTCCATATCAGAGTTTCAATATAAAAGAAATTGAAGTGTTTATTGACAATCTGAATTCTAAAATAAATTCAGCTCAGTATACAGATTCATTAAAATTTAATAACATCACTCTTTTTAGCAAGGGAAAACTTAGGTACAGCCCACAAACTATAACTTCAGGTATCGCAATCAAAAAAAATCAACCCTATAGTGATCTAGACAGAACTTTGACATATCGATATTTTACAAATCTTAAGAACTTTAAATATCCAAGTATTAATTACAGTCTTATCCCTAAAATAGACAATCAACTTAAGGCATCAATCTTTTTAACTCCTAGGGAGAGGTTTTCCCTTGGATTTGATCTTGACTTTTCTCACTCAAACATTCAGGACTTTGGAATTGGATTGGGTGGAGGACTTGGTATTCGAAATGTTTTCAAAGGAGCTGAATCTTTAGAACTAAGTATAAAAAATACTCTTGGGGCTTCTCGAGATATTGCTCAATCTGGAGATCAATTTTTTAATCTATTTGAACTAGGCGCTGATCTTAAACTTAGCTTTCCTAGATTGGTTTTTCCTTTCCTAAAAAATTCATGGACTAGTCCTGAAATGAATCCTATAACCCAAATGATTCTAGGTACTAGCATACAAGAAAATATTGGTTTAGATAAACAGTTTTTTAAATCAACTTATCAATTCGACTGGCAACCAAAAAAGAATAAAAAAATTCAAATAAAATGGATTGATCTAGAATTTGTAAATAATAGAAACCTTTCAAATTATTTTAATGTTTATAAAAACTCTTATGATAGACTAAATGCTATTGCAGAAATTTATAATTCGCAAACAGATTTTGAAAACGTGCAAGGAGACCTTATAATTCCGGAGGGAGCCGAAAGATTTATAAATTCAGTATTAAATGAAGAAACAATTTTAAATAAGGAAAATCCTAATTATAAAATAGTCAATACTGTCAAAGAAAGACAAGATAGATTAACCGACAATAACCTAATACTCGGTTCTTCTTTTAGTATGAATTTTAACAATCAAGAAAGTATTTTTGATGAAAAATTTTACCAACTAAGATTGAAAGTTGATTGGGTTGGAAATCTTCTCAATGGAATTCTTAAAGCTATAAATGCCCCTAAAGATGAACAAGGGCAATCAATGCTTGGTGGTGTAAGTCCTTCTCAATATATTAAAACAGAAGTAGATTATATTAAGCATTGGCCATTAGGCAAAGAGCAAGTCATGGCTTTTCGAGCTTTTGGTGGGTTGGCAATACCTTATGGAAATGCAAGTAATATGCCTTTTTCACGTTCATATTTTTCAGGGGGATCAAATGATAATCGTGCATGGAAAGCATATAAACTTGGTCCTGGAAGCAGTAATAATATCAATGAATTCAATGAAGCAAACTTTAAATTAGCTTTTAATATTGAATATCGATTCCCAATTACAGGATCTCTAAAAGGTGGCCTTTTTATTGACGCGGGAAATGTTTGGAATATTTTTGATGATATTGAAGATCCAGCTTTTCGATTTGATGGTCTAAAAGACCTTTCTGAACTTGCCGTTGGCTCTGGGATCGGGTTACGTTATGATTTTGATTTTTTTGTTTTTCGATTTGATACTGGATTTAAAACATATAATCCTGCTTTAACAATTGGAGAAAGATGGTTCGGTGAATACAAGTTAAAAAATGCTGTTTTTAATATCGGAATTAATTATCCTTTTTAAATCAAATAAGTTTAATATTTTTGNTCCAAACCAAATTAAATGACCCATAATATTCCTTCTGGAGTAATTACCGGAAAACAAGTNCAAGAAGTTTTTAAACTAGCCAAAGAAAAAGCATTTGCAATACCTGCAGTTAATGTTATCGGAAGTAATACTATCAATTCTGTTCTAGAAATAGCTGCTTCTCTAAATAGCCCTGTAATAATTCAATTTTCAAATGGTGGAGCACAATTCAACGCAGGTAAAGGTCTATCTAACGAAAATCAACAAGCTGCAATAGCGGGTGCAATAGCGGGTGCAAAACATGTTCACGAACTCGCAAAGATATATGGTGCAACTGTTATTTTACACACTGATCACTGTGCTAAAAATCTACTCCCATGGATTGATGGGCTTTTAGACGCTAGTGAAAAANTTTATTCAGCCCATGGAAAATCACTTTTNAGCTCACACATGATTGATCTTTCTGAGGAACCAATTGAGGAAAATATTGAAATCTGTAAAANGTATTTAGANCGGATGTCTAAGATGGAAATGACTCTAGANATAGAACTGGGAATTACNGGAGGAGANGAAGATGGNGTTGACAATAGTGATGTTGATGTTTCAAAACTTTATACACAACCAGAAGAGGTCGCATATGCATANGAGGAGCTAAGNAAAGTAAGCAATCAATTTACTATTGCNGCAGCTTTTGGNAATGTTCATGGAGTTTATAAACCAGGAAACGTTAANTTAACTCCNAAAATTTTAAAAAANTCTCAAACTCATATTTCAGAAAAGCACAACCTAGATAAAAATAAAATTGACTTCGTTTTTCATGGAGGCTCAGGTTCAACTCAAGCTGAAATTGAAGAGTCAATAGGTTATGGTGTAATAAAAATGAACATAGATACAGATCTCCAATTTGCGTTTGCAGAAGGTATAAGAGATTATATGAATGATAAGATTGATTATTTAAAAAATCAAATTGGTAACCCGGAAGGANCAGATCAACCTAACAAAAAATATTATGACCCAAGAAAATGGCTTCGCCTAGGTGAAGAGACCTTCAAGTTACGCTTAAAGAAAGCCTTTGAAGACTTAAATAATATCAATACNTTGTAGCGGAAGATTAATTTATATATTTGATTTAAAATCCACTGTAAATGAGTTGGTTTAAAAGAAGTGAAAAGGGAATTCAGACCAAAACTGAAGAAAAAAAAGATATTCCTAAAGGTCTTTGGTACAGAACTCCAACAGGAAAAGTTATTGAATCTCAAGAACTAGCAGAAAATAATTATGTTAGCCCGGAGGACGATTATCATGTCCATATTGGAAGTAAAGAGTATTACGATATTTTATTTGATAATAATAAATTTGAAGAACTTGAAGGGCATTTAAAATCAAAAGATTTTTTGAAATTTGAAGATTCTAAAAAATATATTGATCGTTTAAAAGATGCTCATAAAAAAACTGGCTTATATGATGCTATTAGAATTGCTGTTGGTAAATCAAAAGGTTATGAAATTGTAGTTGCTTGTATGGATTTTAGATTTATTGGTGGTTCAATGGGTTCTGTAGTTGGAGAAAAAATTGCTAGAGCGACTAATTATGCAATTAAGAAGAAACTCCCCTTAGTCATCATTTCAAAGTCAGGTGGAGCTAGAATGATGGAATCAGCAACTTCTCTGATGCAGATGGCTAAAACCTCAGCAAAATTGTCACAATTGGCAGAAGCAAAACTTCCATATATTTCTTTGTGTACAGATCCAACAACGGGGGGGACTACTGCATCATACGCAATGCTGGGAGATATCAATATCGCAGAGCCCAAAGCTTTAATTGCGTTTGCAGGACCTAGAGTAGTTAAAGATACTACGGGTAAAGATCTACCTAAAGGATTTCAAACCAGTGAATTTCTATTAGAAAAAGGATTTCTTGACTTTATTTCACACAGAAACGAACTTAAAAATAAAATAAATCTCTATTTGGATTTAATCCTAAATCGCCCTTTGCGTAAATAGCTTATTAACTGTAATTTAATTAATTAGGGATTGGTTGTTTTGTAAAGGTTAAGTTGTATATTTGCGGGTATAAAATGCATAAAAATTATTAAAATTAATATTGGCATGTATAATTCAAAAGAATTAAAAAAAACTATTTTTAAAAAACACGGTAAATCTGAAAAAGACACTGGTTCATCAGAAGGCCAAATTGCTCTTTTCACTCACCGTATCGATCACTTATCAAAACACCTAGAGGGCAATCGAAATGATTTTAATACCGAACGCTCCTTAGTTCGTTTAGTGGGAAAAAGAAGAAGTCTACTTGATTACTTAAAGTCAAAGGATATAAATCGCTACAGAGCGATTGTAAAAAAGTTAGGGCTGCGTAAATAAGAAATTTCTCTTTTAATTGAATCTTAGTTTTTCATTGGTTGCACAACACACAACAATTGTTTTAACCAAATAATGAAAAATGATTCCAAAAATTTTTACACAAGAAATTCGTCTTGAAGACGGAAGAATAATTACTTTAGAAACCGGTAAAATAGCTAAACAGGCTGATGGCTCTGTAGTGGTTAAAATGGGAGATTGCATGCTACTTGCTACTGCAGTATCTGCCAGAAAGGCAAGCCCAGTCGACTTTTTACCTTTAACAGTGGATTATAGAGAAAAATTTGCAGCCGCAGGTAAATTTCCAGGCGGATTCTTCAAGCGTGAAGCACGTCCAAGTGATCAGGAGATTTTGACGATGCGCCTCGTAGACCGAGTACTTCGTCCCCTCTTTCCTAAAGATTATCATGCTGAAACACAGGTTATGATTCAATTGATGTCTCATGATGATGACGTTATGCCTGATTCATTAGCAGGACTCGCCGCATCAGCCGCGATTCAATTGTCTGATATCCCATTTGAATATCCTATTTCAGAAGTTAGGGTTGCTAGAGTTGATGGGATGTTCTTAATTAATCCAAGTAAGGAACAATTAGCAGAATCTGATATTGATATCATGATTGGAGCCAGTAAAGATTCTGTTGCAATGGTTGAGGGAGAATTTGATGAAATTTCTGAAGAAGAAATGCTTGATGCAATTTCTTTTGGACATGAAGCTATTAAAAATCAAATTAAAGCACAAGTTGCTCTTGCAGAGGCTTTTGGAAAGAAAGAAACAAGAACCTACGAAGAAGAAGACCATGATGAGATACTAGAAAAGACAATTCATGAGAAAACCTACGATTCTTTCTATAAAATAGCTAAAGAGGGTCTTTCAAAAAGTGAAAGATCAGAGAAATTTTCTGAAATTAAAGAAAATTATATAACTTCATTAAGCGAAGAAGAAGTTGAAAAAAAATTAGATCTAATTGGACGTTATATAAGCAGCTCTCAAAAAAAAGCAGTTAGAGACTTAGTTCTTGCTGAAGGAATTCGGTTAGATGGAAGAAAAACAACTGACATAAGGCCTATTTGGTGTGAAATTGATTATTTACCATCCACACATGGATCAGCACTCTTCACTAGAGGTGAAACTCAGGCATTGGCAACAGCAACATTAGGTACCTCAAGAGATTCCAATATAATTGATTCGCCTACAAATCAAGGAGAAGAAAATTTTTATCTGCATTACAACTTCCCTCCTTTTTCAACTGGAGAGGCAAGACCATTGAGAGGAACTTCTAGACGTGAAGTTGGACATGGAAATCTAGCTCAAAGAGCGCTTAAAAAAGTTATACCAGATAATTGTCCTTATACTGTTCGTATTGTTTCGGAGGTGCTAGAATCCAATGGATCTTCTTCCATGGCAACTGTATGTGCAGGAACCATGGCTCTTATGGATGCTGGAGTTCAAATTACAAAACCTGTTTCAGGAATTGCCATGGGTTTGATTACAGAAGGGGATAGTTTTGCAGTACTATCAGACATCTTGGGTGATGAAGATCACTTAGGAGACATGGACTTTAAAGTAACTGGAACTAAAGATGGGATTACAGCATGTCAGATGGATATTAAAATCAAAGGTTTAAGTTTCGACATCATGACTCAAGCTTTAAACCAAGCTAGAGATGGTAGACTAAATATTTTAAATCACCTTACAGACACCATTGCAAAGCCTAACGAAGGTGTTAAAGCACATGCACCAAAAATGATCAACAGACGTATACCAAATGAATACATTGGCGCATTAATTGGTCCAGGCGGAAAAGTTATTCAAGAACTTCAAAAGGAATCAGGTTGTACTATTGTAATTAATGAAGACCCTGTTACTGAAGAAGGGATTGTTGAAATTCTAGGGACTTCACCAGAAGGTATTGCTATGGTGGAAGGAAAAATTGACTCAATCACATTTAAACCAAAAGTTGGGAACACCTATGAGGTAAAAGTTATTAAAATGCTTGATTTTGGTGCTGTAGTTGAATATATTGAAGCACCTGGAAATGAAGTCTTGCTCCATGTAAGTGAATTGGCATGGGAAAGAACTGAAAATGTTTCTGATGTTGTAAATTTAGGTGATGTATTAGATGTAAAATATTTCGGAATTGACTCTAGAACTCGAAAAGAAAAAGTCTCTCGTAAGGCTTTGTTACCAAGACCAGAAAAAAAATAAAAATTTTTGACTCAATTTTGTAACAATTAGAGTATTCTAACGTAATAATATTGTAACCTTCATCACTTAATGCATGAGACAGCTTAAAATAACTAAACAAGTAACCAATCGAGAAACAGCCTCGTTAGACAAATATCTTCAAGAAATTGGTAAGGTAGACTTAATTACAGCCGAAGAAGAGGTAGAATTAGCTCAGCGAATCAAGGCTGGAGACCAAATAGCTTTGGAAAAATTAACTAAAGCCAATTTACGTTTTGTTGTTTCTGTAGCTAAGCAATATCAAAATCAGGGATTAACACTTCCTGATCTAATCAATGAAGGTAATTTAGGTTTGATAAAAGCTGCCCAACGTTTCGATGAAACTCGAGGTTTTAAATTCATTTCTTATGCTGTATGGTGGATTCGTCAATCTATTTTACAAGCACTAGCAGAGCAATCACGAATAGTACGACTACCGCTTAATAAAATTGGATCTATCAATAAAATCAATAAAACTTATGCTTTTCTTGAACAAGCTCACGAACGTGCGCCCTCCGCTGAAGAAATTGCTAAGGAATTAGATATGACCATCAATGATGTAAAAGAATCACTCAAAAATTCAGGGCGCCATGTATCCATGGATGCCCCCTTAGTTGAGGGTGAAGACTCCAACCTATATGATGTATTAAATAGTGGTGAGTCACCTAATCCAGATAAAACTTTATTACATGAATCACTTAGAACTGAAATCGAAAGAGCACTAGAAACATTGACTCCTCGAGAGGCAGATGTTGTTCGATTGTATTTTGGCTTAGGAAATCAGCATGCGATGACACTAGAAGAAATAGGTGAAACATTTGATCTGACACGTGAACGTGTTCGTCAAATTAAAGAAAAGGCAATACGTAGACTCAAACATACATCAAGAAGTAAAATTTTGAAAACCTATTTAGGTTGATTATTAAGGCAACTTATAAAAGTTGCCTTTTTTGAATCTTTAAATAAACTATCAAATGACAACAATTATAGCACCTTCTATATTAGCTGCAGACTTTGGGAATATAGAACGAGACTGTAATATGGTCAATAGTAGTGAAGCCGATTGGTTTCATATTGATATCATGGATGGAGTTTTTGTACCTAATATTTCTTTTGGTATGCCTGTTTTAGCTAGTATTCAAAAATATGCTCAAAAACCTNTGGATGTTCATTTGATGATCGTTGATCCAGATCGTTATATTGAAACTTTTCACNAACTTGGAGCAGAGATTTTGACTATTCATTATGAAGCATGTAATCATCTTCATAGAAGTATTCAAAAAATAAAATCTTTCGGAATAAAGGCTGGTGTGGCACTCAATCCACATACTCCAATTAGTCATCTCAAAAACATAATNAATGATATTGATCTAGTATGCTTAATGAGTGTTAATCCGGGATTCGGCGGACAATCTTTTATCAAAAATACTTTTACTAAAACAATGGAGCTTAGAAAACTTATTAAAGAGAATCATAGCACTTGTATGATCGAAATAGATGGTGGTGTCACGGATCAAAATGCAGCTNAACTAATATCCAGTGGTGCAGATGTCCTGGTTGCTGGAAGTCATGTATTTAAATCAGATAATCCTTTAGAAAAAATTAAAATTTTAAAAAGGATTACTTAATCCCTTTTGGGCTTGAATTGTACTCTTCTGTTTATTGCNCTCCCTTGAGGGTTTGTATTATCACCCAATGGATCTAACTCTCCAAAACCCTCTACTTCNAGACGGTCACGAGAAACACCTAAACCAATCAAATAGTTTAGTACAGCTTTTGCTCTTCTAACTGATAATTTAATATTGAATTCTTCGTCACCATCAGAAGAAGCATATCCTTCAATTATAATATTTCCTTTTGGATTTTCGGATAAAATATTTTTTATATTCATTAAAACATCTATTGTTTTTTTACCTATTATCTGAGCGCTATTTGCAGGGAAATAAATTTTTGATCCAAATTTATTTAAGGTAGCCACTATTTCTGAGGATAATTCAGGACAACCATTATTTGAAATGATTCCTGCTTCATCTTTACAAAGATCATCCTTATCAGGAACTCCATCATTATCAGTATCTAACCAAGGGCATCCATTATTTTCTTCAGGTCCTAAAACCTCTTTACAATTATCAACATTATCTGAAATTCCATCCCCGTCACTATCAGGACAACCATTCATCTCAATTGTACCAGCTTCTTCAGGACAATCATCATCAGGATCAGATATTCCATCTCCATCTGTATCATTACAACCTTTCAATTCAGGTTTTCCAGGGATTTCAGGACAATTATCTTCTTTATCAATAATACCGTCACCATCTGTATCTGGACAACCTTCAAATTCTTTTAATCCAGGCAAGTCCGGACATTTGTCTTTTTTATCCGAAACACCATCTTTGTCTGAATCACCAGATCCAAAATTATAAGCTATTCCGACAAAGTTTTGCAAATGATCAAAACCATCACTTTCATTCATAGACCTGTAAGTTGACTGTAGGTTAATGGAAACATTATCATTCAAATAGAAGCCAAAACCTATTCCTCCAAAAATGGTTCTACTGGTTTCAGAAGATGGGAATAACCCTTTTCTGTAAACTCCATCTGAAAAGAGCGAAAAACCATAACCGCCAATTATGTATGGAACAATACTCCCTTCAGATAAATTAAACTTAAGAAAGCCATCTACTGAAGAATAGCTATAAGAATCTGAGAAATTATTAACTTTAGCGATAGAAATCTGCGAGCCAACTGATAAACCTTCGGCTAAATATCTACTTAAACTAAGTGCAGGTCCTCCAAAATTAATTCCGTGTTCGTTATTATTCCCTAATAAATTTATAACATTTGAATTAGCTGATAAAGACCAAGGATTGTCTGATGTTTGTGCATTTATATTTAGAAAAGAGAAAAGGACAAAGCATAAAAAAAACGAATAAAAGCTTTTCATAAATAAGACATAGTGGGTAATCGCATTAATCCCTAATTAAAAATTATTGCGCTAGAGTTAATTTTGATTTAAGCAAATCTAATCTAAATCCTTACTTGACTTGAAAATTGAAGGGAATTTTCTCTCGATCCAATCTGGAATATAGTTGTTGTTTTCGTCTTCTTCCAAACCAGTTGCAGTTGATATAACAGCATATAAAATTACACCTCCAACAATGGTTACGGCACCTATGATGACTATTACAATTTCATTCATTTTGATAGTTTTAAAGAATATTTAATAAATAAAATTACAAAAAAAATAGATCATGTAAAACTAATTCTGATAAATTTGCATAAAATCTTCTCTTAGAATTTTTGAAAGTGTGATGATAAGTCGCTTAGAATTTTGTTTTGAAAAAATAATCGGCGGTTTTATTTTTATAACATTATTATCTGGGCCATCAATGCTCATTAAGACTCCATTTTTTTTCATTCTATTGACTAAATAGGACGCATGTTCTGCTAATGGATCTTTATTTTTTGAAACTAATTCTATCCCCAAAAAAAGCCCCTGACCTCTTATCGATCCCATTATTGGATTCTTATTTGCTAATTTCTTTAACTCAGACTTTAAATATTCTCCTACCTTAAGTGCATTATATTGAAGCTGCTTATCTGAAACAACTTCAAGTACCTCTTTTGCAATAGCGCAGGAAACGGGATTACCTCCAAAGGTATTGAAGAATTCCATTCCATTTGCAAATTTATAAGCAACCTGTTCTGAACAAACCACTGCAGCTACTGGGTGCCCATTTCCCATCGGCTTTCCAAGTGTTATAATATCTGGAATAACTCCATGTAGCTCAAATCCCCAAAAAGTTCTACCTACACGCCCAAATCCTGTTTGTACTTCATCTGAAATACACAGACCACCAGCTTTTCTTACCTGATGATAAATATTTTTTAAAAATCCTTCAGGTAATTCTACTTGTCCTCCGCAACTCAAAATAGGCTCAATAATAAAACCGCCTAATTTATTTCCTTTATTTTTTATGTTGTTAATTAAAACCTTCACCTCATTAGCATATTCAATAGCCGCATCAGAACCCCTATATTTCCCCCTAAAACAGTCAGGCATGGGGAATACATGAATATGGTTTGGTGCACCTTTTCCTCCTTTTCCATCAAATTTATAGGAACTAATTTCAATACAGCCATTTGTATTTCCATGATACCCAACTTCAGAAACAAGCATTTGACTTGATCCAGTTACAGCTTTTACCATTCTTAAAGCTAACTCATTTGCTTCACTGCCAGAATTTACAAAGTGAAATACACTTAATTCAGGAGGTAAAGTTTCTTTTAATTTTTCAGCTAAATCTGTAATGTTTTTATGTAAGTATCTGGAATTTGTATTTAAAACTCCCATTTGTCTCTGACCTGCGATTACAACTCTGGGGTTCTCATGCCCCACATGGGCTACATTATTTACTGTGTCTAAATACTTCCTCCCATTTTGGTCAATCAAATAAACTCCTGAACCCCTCACAAGATGAAGTGGCTCTTCATATTGTAAACTCATTCCTCTACCAAGATACTTCTTTCTCGATTTTAAAATTTGAGATACTTTATCCTCATTTTGGTGATTCAATTCTTTTAATTTAAAAAGTAAATTTGGATCAGGACAAATCGATTTCCAGATTTTTATTTGATTATAATATGCTACTCCGGGAAAATCATTTTTATAATTAAGGAGACTTAACATTATTTGAAAATGTAGATGGGGAGACCATCCACCATTTTCAGTCGAATTCCCAATAAAACCAATCTGATCACCTTTTTTTAATTGATCACCAACTTTGAGCTTGAGAATAGTAGAATGGGACAAATGCCCATATAATGTAAAAAAAAATATTCCATCCTCATTGTGCTTAAGAACAACCAACCCTCCGTATTTCTTATACCCCGAATCATTAAAAGAAACTACTACTTCTCCATCAAGAAAAGTATGAATGGGTGTATTGGTAGGTATCCAAAAATCTATCCCTAAATGAATACAACGNCTTTCAGGACCATAATTTCCTATTTTTTCATATGATGAGTCAGTGTAAAGTGATCTTGGTTCTAAATAACCCCCCGAAATAATTTTTTCTGGGTTTTTCTTCTGGGTTTTATTTATTTCATTGTCAAACCAGTATAAATCATTAAACTCTAAAGAATGTCCTAACCAGGAGCTTGAAACACTTAGATCTAAATTGTATACTTTTTCTTTCTTCAAAGAAGGAAAAAAAGATTTAAGGGAGACTGTTTTAGATGATGCCCAATTTAAAAATGCATCGTATGTAGGATGCGAATTAAAACCACAGGCTTTTCTAAAGTTGAAATGAGCAAATTGAGAATCTATAGAGTTCCACTTTTTTAGTAGCTTCCATGCAGATTTATCACTAATTTGGAGATAGGCGTTTTTAGGTTCTTTTAATTTATTAATCCTTGATTTTGTGACAGAAATAATAAGCCGAATTCCAATACAAAAATATAGATATGCTAATGCGTCCTCCTCTAATGGGAACGCTTGGTGATATCCTTTTAAAATAGACAGAGAGGCTTCTAATGGATCCTCAAAATCCATTATAGCATAACAACAACTAATAGCAACATCATTTATTACTTGAGTGTAAATAGCGTCTCCGAAATCAATCAAAGCAACTACTTCAGGATTTAAAACATCTTCAGAAACAAGACAATTAAAATCATTGGCATCATTATGTACAATACTTTTTTTAAGCTTTTTGTATTTAGGTTGAATTCTCTCAAATGCGTCAAGCATCCACAAAATCATTTTTTTTTCTCCTGATTTGAAAAGATTCAAATATTCTTTAGTCCAAAGACCTTGAGCAATATCCCAATCGAAAAATCTATGAGCAAATTTATGATCAAAATTGTNTAGAGCTTTAGAAAGAGTACCACATGTAAATCCTAATTGATAACAGAGCTTTTTGCTATGCGGATTTACATGCTTCCAAACTCGTCCTGGAATCCAACTAATAAGCATTATATTCCTTTTATCACCTTTTTCATCTTTAAAAAAGGTAGATAAATGCCCATTTGTAGTTTTTATAATCTTAGGTACAACAAGGTTTTTATGATTATCACTTAAATACANCAATATTTTTTCTTGAAAATCTAAAAATTGATTATTCCTTTCACTTCCATAAACTTTAAGTATGAATGTATCTCCATGAGTTGATTGAATTTTGAAGTTGTTTTCTATTTCACCCTCTAAATGTGTTAGTTCACAACTTAATCTATAATCCTCTATGAGTATAGTTTTTAGACGATTAATAGCTTTTAAATGCATTTATATACTCAATAAAAATCATTAATATCATATTTTTGTGCATACTTTTTTTAATACTTGTTAGTATTTAAGCTTTTTTTTTGAATTAATCTTATTTATATAAAATTATTAATTAAGTATTAAATTTTAAAACTTTTAAGAATATAGTTTTANAACCCTGATAAATTTTTACAAGTTTCATTTTATTAAAATTAAGCTTTTGAAATTGAGGGGTTTTGTTACTTTTTTAATAAAAAATTTTTTAAAAAAGTTAATGAAATGTTAATAGAATACTTTACATTTAAACTCATTATTTAAAAATTAAGATAATTATGACTAAAACTTTATTCTTAAAGCTGAAAAAAATATCACTAATTATGATGTTTTTCCCAGTTATTTCTTTAGCTCAGCAATCTATATCTGGAACAATAACAGATGCTGACACTGGCGAACCCCTTCTAGGTGTTACGGTTTTGGTTCAAGGAACCAATAAAGGAACAGTTTCCGATTTTGATGGAAACTATTTAATTCAAAATGTTGACTCAGGAGATTATGTTCTGGATATATCTTACACGGGATATTCAAAACTATCTCAGTCGATTAGTATAGGATCCTCTGACATAAGTCAGGATTTACAGCTGACTTTTTCTGCATCTGAGTTAGATGAAATAGTTGTTACAGGTACAGGAGCCCCTGTTGCTAAAAAGCAATTGGGTAACAGTATTGGTTCTATTACTACGGCAAGTCTTGAACAACTTCCAATAAACACGTTTTCTGACTTATTAGCAGGTAGAGAACCTGGTATTGTTGCTTTTCCGTCTGGTGGTTTAACTGGAGAAGGAGCACAAATTAGAATTCGAGGAAATGCTTCTTTGTCACAGCTTAACGAGCCAATTGTAATTGTTGATGGAATTCGTGTAGACAGAGGCGGTGGTTTCGGTGGTGGTTTTGTAAGTTCTGGAGGAGGTGGGTCGCCATCTAGGCTAGATGATCTAAATCCTGAATCCATTGAAAGGGTTGAAATACTTAAAGGAGCCTCTGCAGCAACTCTTTTTGGAACCGAAGCGAGTAACGGAGTTATTCAAATTTTTACCAAAAAAGGTCGGATTGGGGCACCTCAATTTAGTTTTAAAGCTACTCAAGGTTTCATAAATTATCCTCTTGGAATTGTTCCTGATAATGCTGGTTTCACTTCTGATGCGACAAGAGCTTCTGAAATGTCATCCCTACTAGGAATTAGCGTTCAACCATATCAATTAGTATCTTTTAATGCAATGGAAGACCTTTATGAAACAGGAGTTCAAAACACTGTAACTGCGAATGTTCAAGGTGGAAGTGACTTCATAACATATTTTACATCAGCTCGATATTCATATACTGATGGTCCTTTTGGAGGACAAGATAGAACTGGTTATGTTGGTGATCAAGAAACAAGAGCTACTGACATTGACAGATTAGCTCAATTTAACCTTAATTTGAATGTGAATCCATCAGATAAGTTCAGTATAAGATTAACTCAAGGTTTCACATCGAGATTTGGAACAGCTCAAGAAAGTAATAATAACATTTATGGTATAGGATCTTTGGCTCAATTTAGTAAGCCAGAATACGTTTTAGAAAATAATTCAACAGGAACTGTTGCTTTTGCGTCTGTTGATGAAACCCTTCAAATTTCTATAGATACAAAAGTTCAAAACTATAATGGTAGTGTAGGTTTAAATTATTACCCTACCGAATGGTTAAAGATTGATGGAACTTTCGGTCTTAACTATAGTAGTACTTCAAGTACAAACTTTTGGCCTTTTAAGTGGGCTATTGATGGTTTTTCTGGAAGTAGACCTAATGGTCAGCTCGGTGCTGACACTAGGAACTATCTAGCTCAAACTGGAGAAGTAAAACTATCTTTTAACAATAACATTTCAAACAATATAACTTCGAACTTTATATTAGGTGGTCAATATGTTAGCCAAGAAAGTAAAATTCTAGGTGCTCAAGGAACTGGTTTTCCAGGTCCAGGTTTTGAGGTAACATCAGCTGCAGGTCAGCTCGAAATATTTGAATTTTTCGAAGAGACAATAAATGTTGGTGTTTTTGCTCAGGAACAGGTCGGAATAAGTGACCAATTATTTATAACCGTTGGGGCTAGATTGGACGGTCACTCTGCTTTTGGTACCAATTTCCAGGCAGCAATTTATCCTAAGGTCTCTGGATCCTACATTCCCTCAGATTCAGATAATTGGACAGACATAGGTCCACTTAGTTCAATTCAGCTAAGAGGTTCATACGGATGGGCTGGTCTTCAACCCGGAGCATTTGATGCATTTACAACATATTTAGCTTTATCATCTGCCACAGGTGCTGGAATCGGTCCTAATAACTTAGGTGATCCTGATCTTCAACCAGAAATTTCAAAGGAGTGGGAAGCTGGATTTACAGCTGGCCTATTTGATGACAAATTAAGCCTTGAATTTACCTATTTTGATAGAGTTACCGAAGACGCGCTTTATGCAAGACAGTTCCCAATTTCTGGAGGATTCAGAAGTACTCAGCTAACAAATATTGGTGAACTAGCAGCTTATGGAATGGAGATAAATTTGAGTGGTACTGTAATAAGAACACAGGATTTACAACTAAATTTATTTGTAAATGGCGCATATTATCAAGACGAAGTTGTTAGTCTAGGTGGAGCTCCTCCATTGAAAGTTGGTGGATCTTACCCAAGATACCGAAACTACTTAATAGAGGGTTATGCACCTGGATCAAATTTTGGTGCTGAATTAGTTGACGTTGGACCAAATGAACTTCCTATTGATATCGCGAATTCAGATGGATTGCCTGACACAAGAGAACAATTATTGGCCTTCTTTTCTGGTAAGACTCCTGATGATATAGGTAATTTACCTAAATCAATTGGTACTGGCGGTGTTCTTTTAAAGGATGAAGACGGAGATGGAGACCTGCTTGACCACTATATGGGGAAACAAACTCCAGATTGGACTGGTTCATTTGGTGGTTCTGTGAGTTATAAAAACTTCACTTTAAGTACTACATTTGAATACAAGGCAGGTAACTTTGTTGTAAATAATTTAACTGACGCTTTTAGACAATCAAACAGTGTAATTGGACTTAACCTACCAAGATCTGCTCAGGTTAATCTCGATTGGCAAACTGGTGGAGTTGATGGCGGCTACACACCGCAAAATGATGCTTCTGTTAGAGTTGACGCCCTTGACCGATGGTTAAACGAAACTTTAGCCCTAGCTCCATTTTCAGGACTTAATACAATGGAGGCCGCAGATTTTTTAAGTTGGAATGAATTAAGTTTGAATTACCAGTTTGAAGGAAATATTCTGGATACTTTCAACTTTGATTCTGCTTCTCTTGGTGTATCTGGAAGAAACATTGCGCTATTCACAAGTTATACTGGTGTTGATCCTAGAATAAACTTTCAAGGTAGAGGTAGTAGTTCTGACTTGAATCAAAACTTTGGTCAAGGTATTGCAGCTTTTGGGTGGCCAATTCCAAGACAACTAATATTAACCCTCAAAGTAGGATTTTAAATTATAGATTATGAAAAATATATATACAATGAAAAATTTATTTCTTTTAGTATCGTCGAGTATATTGTTATTAAGTTGCAGTCTTGATGCTGACAACCCAAATAACTTATTAGAAGATCAATTAGGGGTAACTGCTTTCTCACCTATGGTAAATGGATTAGAAGCATCGGTTACTAGAGCTTATGGGGTTATTCTTGCTCCCTACGCAGTAACAACAGACGAAGTGTCCTGGATAGGTTCACGTGATGCATGGCAACAATTAATGCTAGGTAACGATGTTGATAATATTAATAATGAATATATAGATGCAGCCTTCTTTTATGTTGCTGAGGCAAGATATTGGGCTGACGATGTAATATCAAGAGGTGAAGAATATAGTGGATCTGATGCTTTTACATCTGCAAATAGGTCTGATTTAGTAAGAGCCTATTGGTACGGAGCAACAATTTATATGGTAATTGCTGACATGTTTGATGACTTTGTAGTGACTTCTGCAAAAACAGAAGCAGGTTCACCCGTTGGACCTGGCAACATGTCTTCACTTTATGACACTGCTATAAGTTATATAGACAAAGCACTCGCATTAAATTCAGGACTTACTACTGAACTAAAAGCAACAAAAGCTAGGGCTTTGTTTAGCAAAGGTATATGGGCAAAAACTAATCCTGTTAATACGGCTAGTCCATTAGTAACTTCAGCATCTGCTGTTGCTTTGGCTTTAGAAGTTTTAACAGCTCTCGGTGATGATTTTTCTGTAAACCTAAATACATCTAGCTCTGCCGGAGATACGATTGGTCCAAATGGGATAGCAGACCAAATTAATGACCGTTTGGAGCTGAGAATTTCAGATGAATACATTATTTCTTCTGATAATTTAAGACCAGATGCAACAACTGATGGAAACCCTGCAACAACTGTATCATTATTAGATCCTATTGATAATATTGCAGACCCCGTGATATTTGACGTAGTAGCCGCCTTCACTGCTGCTTTACGATTTCCAACATATCCTGTAGTCACTGGAAGAGAAATGCATCTAATAATCGCTGAAGATGCTTTAGCAAGCGGCGATGAAGCGACCTTTACAGCCCACATAAATAAGATTAGATCTCTTGATGGACTAAGTGATTATTCCGGCCAAATCGATTCAACTGTAATGTTAGAATATGCCAGAAGAGTAAATCTATTTATGCAAGGAAGGAGATTAGCAGATCACTACCGTTTTGGAAGCACTTCCGAAAAATGGATACCAAACTCTAGTGCATTAACTAAGCCAGGTTCATTTTTCCCAATTACAATTTCGGAAATTCAAGCAAATGAAAATGTCAATTAATATTTAATTTGTTTTTATATAACCAAAAAACCCTCACTAAAGTGGGGGTTTTTTTATAAAATTAATTTTTTGAATGTGACCCAGGGAGGATTCGAACCCCCAACCCTCAGAGCCGAAATCTGATATTCTATCCAGTTGAACTACTGGGCCAGTTGGAATAAAATTAAGCATAATTGATCTGATAAAATAAAGTAGAGAATATTTTTTAGCGTAGCTTATGAATTGAAAGAATATATGAAATTAAAAAATAAACTTTTACTTTAAGCTCCCAATTTTTTCTTGACTATATCTGAAATTCTTTTACCGTCTGCCTTTCCTTCTAATTTTTTTGAAGTTATTCCCATAACTTTACCCATATCTTTCATTCCGTTTGCTCCAGTAGTTTCAATTATAACAGTTATAGCACTTTCAATTTCTTCATTACTTAATTGAGCGGGTAAAAAAGCAGAAATTACTTTAGCTTGAGCTTCTTCAGGCTCTGCCAAATCTAATCTGTTTTGTTCTTTAAAAATTGACGCACTATCTTTTCTTTGCTTAACTAGTCGTTGTAATAATTTAATTGCCTCTTGATCACTTAATTTCCCCGAACTTCCGCTAGAAGTTTCTGCCAATAAAACAGCAGACTTGATTGCTCTTAATGATTCAAGTTTAACACTATCCTTAGCAAGCATAGCATTTTTTATTTCTTCGGAAAGATTACTTAGTACTCCCATAATTAAAAATTTTTAGTCTACGTTATCATGCAAAAAAGAATTATTTGATCGAATCTGAAGATTATCATTATTGTCAGTATCAAGGGTTGTCCTTGAGGGAGATTCGTGCACGTCTGAATTCAAATCCATTCCTTGCCTTTTGTATGCAGGCTGTTTTTCTATATCATCTACTCGTTGCATTTGATGAATAAATTTGTGATTGAATTCCTTAAGATGTTGCTTACGTTTTTCATTCTGAGAAGATAATGTTTCATCTATAGATTTATTAAATGGATCACCCTGATCATTTAACTCTTTAACAGTTTCTTTATTCTCGATTAAAGAGGATTGTTTCTCTTTAACTTGTGACTCTTGCTCATTATCTTTTAATTCAAACTTTATTTCAAGAGCTTCTTCATCAAAATCCTTGATTGTTTTATCCTGAAAAAGATTATCATTAACTCCATGATCAATAGAAGATATATGATCGATCTGTACTTTTGGCTTTAATGGTATTTCAAAATCCATTTCAATTTGGCTATCTGAATCTATTGTTTCTGGATCAACAACCTCCATTTCAAAGGGATCTTTTACTTCTAATTCATTATAAGCAAATTTAGATTTCGTATCATTAGAAGTTATTTCTCCATCATTTTTATCTTCCAATGATTTAATTTCATTCGACAGATTAACATCAGCTAATTCATCTTCAGTTTCGAAAAAAGTAGATGTCAAATCAAAATCAGGGGGTGATGAAAGTATTTCTTCTTGAATAGACTCTTCTCTGGACGTCTTTATGTCATCTTTACTAGCCTCAGGTTCAGTCTCTAACTCTTCCTTTGAAATAACTAAAACGGGTTCATCTTCAACAGGTAACTCATGATGAGATATCCTTTGATCCTCTATATGTTCTTTGAATTCGGTATCCACTTGCAGAATATCCAGAGTATCAGTACTATTATGCTCAGTTAAATTCTGATAAGGAATCAATTCAAAATCTACCTCAATGTCACTAAGCAACTCATTCATTTGAATAAGAGGATTTTTGTTTTCTGGTATCTCCTGATCAAATTGCTTTTTTTCCACCAATTCATTAGGTTTTTGATACTGAATTTGATCATCGTCTTGTATTCTTTCATCATTTAAATCATGAACAACTTTTTGTTCATCCTCTAAAGAATGTATAATTTTTTTGGCTTCAGTATTCGAAATTTCATATTGTTGTTCCTGGCCAAATCCTGTTGCTATTACAGTTACTGAAACTTCATTCCCAAGGGATTCATCTTCTCCTACACCCATGATGATATTTGTGTGATTTCCTGCTTCAGATTGAATATAATCATTTATTTCACCTATTTCATCAATTGTAATCTCATCTGATCCCGAGACTATAAGAAGTAATACATTTTTACAACCAGTAATTTTGTTATCATTTAAAAGAGGTGAATCTAATGCTTTTACGATGGCTTCTTGTGCTCGATTACTACCAGAGGCTATACCTGATCCCATTATTGCAGTTCCTGAATTCGTTAATACTGTCTTGGCGTCTTTCAAGTCAATATTTTGAGTATAATGATGAGTAATAACTTCTGCTATTCCCCGTGCAGCTTTAGCCAATACCTCGTCAGCTTTTGCAAAGCCTGCTTTAAATCCAAGATTACCATATACTTCTCTTAACTTATTATTATTAATTACAATGAGTGCATCTACAGCTCCTTTTATTTTTTCGAGTCCTTTTTGGGCTTGTTCCAAACGCAATTTACCCTCGAATTGAAAAGGCATTGTTACAATACCTACAGTAAGAATATCCATGGATTTTGCCATTTGAGCAATAATTGGTGCTGCTCCGGTTCCAGTTCCACCTCCCATTCCAGCTGTAATGAAGATCATTTTTGTCTGAGTAGCTAAAATATTGTGGATTTGTTCGTGACTCTCCTGAGCAGCCTTAGCTCCAACCTCAGGGTTTGCTCCTGCGCCAAGACCTTCAGTTAAACTTGCTCCCAATTGAATTTTTATTGGCACCCCACTTTCTGATAATGCTTGAGCATCGGTATTACTAATTACGAAGTCAACTCCTTTGATTCCTTGCTGNAACATATAATTGATGGCATTGCTTCCTCCGCCACCAACTCCCATGACCTTAATTACATTACTTCTATTCTTAGGCAAATCAAAGCTGATTCCTTTATTTTCCTCTTGATCCATGTTTGTACTAATTATGCATTATCTAAAAATTCTTTTAACTTTTCTCCAAAGCGGTCCAAAATAGATTTTCGCTTTATAGTGACTTCAGTATCTAGCTCATTATCTTTTTTGTGCTCTTGTTTTTCTTCACTTTCGATTACACCTACATCAATCTTTCCTCCCTCCAATGCACTCATTAATAACCCAACTGATGTTGCAAACAAAGGACTTGATACTGATTCCTGGGTATCTCCTGCCAAATGCTCACTTGGATATCCGACACGAGTATCCATACCTGTAATGTATTCTACCAATTGCTTTAAATGTTTTAGCTGGCTCCCACCGCCAGTAAGAACTATTCCTGCGATTAACTTTTTCTTTTGTTCATTATGGCCGTAGTTTTTGATTTCTAAATACACTTGTTCAATTATTTCAACTACCCGAGCATTAATGATTTTGGAAAGTGTCTTTAAAGAAATTTCTTTTGGGTCTCTTCCCCTTAATCCTGGAATGGATACAATTTCTGTATCTCTATTCTCCCCCGGCCATGCTGATCCAAATTTGATTTTTAAAAGTTCTGCTTGTTTCTCAATAATTGAACAACCTTCTTTAATATCTTCTGTAATAACATTTCCTCCAAAGGGAATTACTGCCGTATGCCGGATTATTCCATCTTTGAAAATCGCTAAATCGGTTGTTCCACCACCAATATCTATTAATGCAACACCAGCTTCTTTTTCTTCAAAACTCAATACAGCTTCTGATGAGGCCAATGGCTCTAAAGTGATATTTGCCATATTCAGTCCAGCGCTTTTAATACATCTTCCTATATTTTTGATTGAAGAAACCTGTCCTACAACAACATGAAAATTTGCTTCCAAACGGCCACCGTGCATTCCAACGGGTTCCATAATTTCCCCTTGCCCATCAACTTTATATTCTTGTGGAAGTACATGAATAATTTCTTCGCCAGGCAGCATAACTAGTTTGTATACTTGTTGAATTAATAACTGAATATCATCCTCATTTATTACTTTCTCTGGATATTCTCTTGTAATATAATCACTGTGCTGAATACTACGAATGTGCTGTCCAGCAATCCCAACTACTACATCAGTAATATCATATCCTGAATTTAGCTTAGCGTCATCGACTGCTTGTCGAATAGATTGAATAGTTTGTGTAATATTATTTACTACTCCTCTGTGAACACCAAGGCTTTTTGACTTTCCAACACCCAAAATTTCGACCTTATTAAATTCATTTTTATTTCCAACCAATGCAACAATTTTTGTTGTTCCGATATCTAATCCTACTGAAATATTTGTGTTTTCCATAATTTAAAGTATTGAAGCTACTACTTGATTTTTATAGCTTAAATTAATTAACTCATATTCATTCAAACTGTCTTGACTTATTTGAAAAGCGCAAAAAACTTTTAGTTTTTTAATTTTTTGATTTAGTCGTGATGAATCACCTAAGATTACATCGAAAGGGAAAGATCTCAACTTAAAAACATATTCATTTTTATTTAGATAAATGGTTTCTAATTCCATTTCCAAGAAAGGATAATTTTTAAGCTTTGAGATCAAATCAGCAGTTTGAACAACAGAAGCATCAGTAGTATCCATTACAAAAACAGGAAGTTTCAAAATATCAAGTGATCTATACTTAAATAAAATTCCTTCTGAATCTGCAAAAAAATGTTTATCTGAAAGTACTTCAAACAATGGCTTTCTTTCAGTTACTTCAACATAAAAATCACCCTGAGGAAACTCATATACCTCTATATTTTGGATTTCTGGTATTTGTTTCAATTGGGTCTCGAGCATATTCAAATCTAAACTTTCTTTAAACTGTTTTGACTGCTGATCTAGGTTTTGTTTTAACAATTTATTAACCGATAAGGTGTCTATAATACGTGAAGAATTGGTAAACTTTATTTCAATTTTATTTGCTGTTCTAGCATTTTTTTTTGAGTGAGAAAAATGATAACTACCTACCATGAGAATAGACATTATAAGCAAAAATAATATAGAATTAAAAGATTTCATTTAGCTAAATTTTGTGATTTTAATAATTGTATTTCTTCACCAATATCACCGGCACCTATAAGTGCAAATACTTTAGCCTCGCTTTCAGTTATAGTTTTTGAAATCATAGTTTTATCAATTAACTTTTTGTTAAAATGATTCAAGTCATCAATCATTCTCGCAGAGCTAATACCCTCTATAGGCAACTCCCTTGCCGGATAAATATCCAACAAAACAACTTCGTCAAACTGAGATAATACATTTAAAAACTCTTCATAAAAATCCTGGGTTCTTGAAAATAGATGAGGTTGAAAAATNACACATTTTTGCTNTTTAGAATAAAAAGACTGCAATGTTTTCAAAACACTTTNAATTTCTGTTGGNTGATGGGCGTAATCGTCTATCAATAATTTNTNTCCCCATTTAAAAAGATTCATTCTTCGATGCACACCGGGAAANNAAATCAGTGAATTTAANGCAATATCCAATGGAANACCAACTTGATCTGCCATGGCTAAGGCACACAAAATATTTGATAGGTTATGTTCTCCTATCTGATTTATTTTTACTTTAGAAAATATATCTGAAGGTGTTTTCAAATCAAATTTATACCCTGACTTAAGTTGTTTTATATTAAAAATTCGATAATCTGCTTCGACATCGAAACCATAAGTCAATCCATNGAAAGGTAGTCCATGAGCAATAATTAACTGCTGAGTTACCTGTGAAGAAAAAGTAGNGAAAGCCTNTTCAAAAGCTTTTNTGNTTTGATAAACNTCCAAATGATCTGNGTCAATTGAAGTAATCGCTCCAACAGTTGGATNAATGTTTAAAAAAGAACGATCATATTCNTCNGCCTCNACCAACATAAAATCATTTCCTGTNCGAATTAAATTTGAAGAATTACCTTGAAAAAAACCNCCCATTAAAGATGTAAANGATTGACGTGTCTCAGAAAAAATATGAGTTAGAAAGGCNGAAGTNGTTGTTTTTCCATGGGTTCCNGCAACTGCCAATGTAGGTTTNCCGTCACATAATTCTGCCATNAANAGCGCNCGTTTTTTAACTGAAAAGTTATTTTTAATAAAATATCTTAATTGTGGATGGTCCCCTTTAATAGCAGAAGTATAGATAATTTGAGTTTGCTCATCTAAAACTTCAGAGGGCATTGCTTCAACTGCATCCTGATAAATAATTGGAATCCCTTCCTTTTCTAATTCGTCTGTCACTTTCGAGTGAATTCGATCATAACCAAACACTTTATTCTCCTCTAGTAAACACAGTCGAGCCAAAGCTGACATTCCTACCCCACCGATCCCTATAAAATAATATATCATCTTTTGCTTATTCATAAAAGTGCGTTTATTTCTTTTACAATTGATTGAGCTGCCTCAGGTCTAGCTTGTCGCTTTAGTTCTTTATGCATACTTTTTTGAAGATCGGTGTCCGAAACAAATTTGTTGAAAACCGCTTCAAAATCAGTTTCTAAATTTTTTTCTTCGATAAAAATTGCCGCACCTTTTTTCTCAAGAGCAACAGCATTTTGATATTGATGATTAGCGGTTACGTTGGGTGATGGAATAATTAAAAGTGGTTTTCCAGCGTTAAACAATTCTGAGAGGCTTCCTGCTCCTGCCCTTGAAATGATGAAGTCTGCAGCGGAATAAAACTGGTGCATTTCGTAAATGAAAGGATGAATTACAACTCCATCCTTAACCATTTCTTTGTATTGATCAAAGTACAACTCACCACACTGCCATAAAATTTGTAAATCAAAACTTTGGATAAAATCAAGTTTTTGGGCAATCAACTCGTTGATTCTTCTTGCTCCAAGGCTTCCTCCTATTATTGCTAAAGTTTTCTTATTAGGGTTTAGGCCAAAAAACTCCCTGGCTTTCTGGGGGAATTCATGCCCACAAATATTTGAACGAATTGGGTTTCCAGTAATTTTAATTTTATCAGCTGGAAAGTAATCTTCCATTCCTTCAAAAGCTACACAAATAGTATTCACCTTTTTACTCAATAATTTATTGGTTACGCCTGGATAGGAATTCTGCTCTTGTATGACCGTTGGGATGTTGAGCCATTGAGAAATCTTAAGAACTGGTCCACTTGCAAAACCTCCGGTCCCAACTACTAGGTTAGGCTTAAATCTTCTGATGATAATATATGATTGAATCAAGCTGACCAGTAATTTAAAGGGGAATAATAAATTTTGAATAGATAACGACCGTTGAAATCCACTAATCCAAACTCCTTTTATTTGAAAACCTGCCTTGGGTACTTTTTCCATTTCCATCTTACCTTTTGCACCCACAAAAAGAATAGCTGTATCTTTATCTTCTTTTTTTATTTGAGANGCTATCGCTAAGGCCGGATATATATGCCCTCCTGTACCACCTCCAGAAATGATGAGTCTAATGGCCTTCACTAATTATTCTAATTGGGTTTGAACTAATTTCTTCTTTGTTTTGAGTTTCATTTGTTATTACTCTTTTTACACTTACGCTAAGAATAATCCCCATAGCAATACATGTCATCCAAGCTGAAGTCCCTCCACTACTTATCATAGGGAGGTTTTGTCCTGTTACTGGAAGTAACTGAAGTGCAACTCCAATATTGATGAAAGCCTGAAAAATAATTGGGATACCTAATCCGAAAACTGTTAGCTTTCCAAATAAACTCAAAGTATTATGTATAATTACAACAATCCTGAAGAGGATTAAAAAATAAATTAAGATTAGACCAATTCCTCCTACAAGTCCAAACTCTTCAACTATGATGGCATAGATAAAATCAGAAGAACTTTGTGGTAGAAAATTTTTCATTCGGCTCTTTCCAGCACCAAGACCAAATACTTTTCCACTTACGATTGCAGTTTTTGCTCTTGCTATTTGATAGTTTCCGTCTTCGCTTTTACCACTACTAAAGTTTTCAATCCTACTGACCCAAGTATCAATTCGGTTTGGAAATGTTCCAGGGAATGCTTTTACCAATAAAAAGAAAAGTAGGACAAAAGCCAATCCTATTCCACATATAGTTATCAAATAACTCAAAGGATAATGTGCTACAAAAGCCAAAATTAAAACCATTACAAACAAAATAGCTGCTGTAGATAAATTTGACGGAAAAATGAGTAATACCACAGTGATTACTGGAAGCCATAATTGGATCAAAGATTTCGAGAATTTAATGGATCTTAAATTGGGTTTGGAAAGGTAATTTGCAGCGAAAACCATAATTACCACAGATGCTAATGTTGAGGTTTGAAAGCTCAATCCTATAAGAGGTATTTTTACCCATCGACTTGCGTTTGCTCCATCAATTGTTGTTCCTTGACTTGCCGTATAGATTAGTAATAAAATGATTACGGGTAACATTAATATTGAGATCCCTTTGAAATAATGAAAGGGTATTTTATGTATTGAGTACATCAAGACAAATCCAATAACTAAAATAAAAAAATGCTTTACCAAATACCCCGAATGTGTTCCTCTTCCTACTACATAAACTAGATTAGAACTGGCACTAAAAATGGGTAAAAAAGAAAAAATAGCNAANAGTGCTAAAATACCCCATAAAACTTTATCTCCTTTTAGTAATTGAAACATAGTCTATAAATTTCTAACNGCNGCTTTAAATTGATCTCCTCGATCNTCGTAATTTTNAAATAAGTCAAANCTTGCACAAGCTGGAGATAGAAGAACAGTATCCTTNGGTTCTGCTAATTTGTGNGCAATCTTAACAGCTTCTGNCATNGATTCCGTTTCCATAAAAANATCACTANTCTNCTCAAAGGCATTNCGTAATTTTGAATTATCAATTCCTAAACAGATCACAGCTTTTGCTTTCTTTCTAATAAAGGGTAACAATAAATTATAGTCATTACCTTTGTCGACTCCACCAACAATCCATATTAATGGAGTTTGGATACTTTCTAATGCAAAATAGGTCGCATTAATATTGGTTGCCTTTGAATCATTGATGTAGTTTACCCTTTGGATCGTCAATACATTTTCCATACGATGTGGGGCTCCCTTAAAATGAGTTAAGCTTTCTCGAATATATTCTTTATTAACAGATAATAGGTTCCCAATAGTTGCTGCTGCCATTGCATTAAGTAAGTTATGTCTTCCTGAAAAAGGAAATTCAAATGAGTGTATCATAGTGGTCTGATTTTGATTTTTTAAAATGATTTTACCGTCTTCCAAATAGGATCCTGACATGTATTCAGTAAGAGTTCCAAAAGGAACTTTTTGAGCATTAATTTTATGGTTTTTTAATGCTTTAACAAGCACCTCATCATCTGAATTGAAAAGGAAAAAGTTTTTTGAAGATTGATTTTTTGTTATTTTTAGTTTGGCTTGGATATATGATTCAAAATTATATCCGTAACGATCCAAGTGATCTGGTGCAATGTTAGTTATTACTGCGATATGGGGTGAAAATTGATCGATGTCATCTAGTTGAAAACTACTAAGTTCTAATATGTAGTAATCAAAATCTTCTTCTGCCACTTGCTTGGCAAAACTCGATCCGATATTCCCTGCCAATC
>PAFO01000013.1 GCA_002705385.1 Flavobacteriaceae bacterium | reverse complement strand
AACATGTAAAAGTGAAATTCCATGAGTGGTTCTTAGACCTGTCATCAAGTATTCATTATAACGGTCTTTTACAGTAAGCTCTTCCTCTTCAAAGGGAAGTTTACCTTTTTTAATTGAATTTAAATAAAGTTGATTATTAGAAACATTCCATTTTCTAATATTTATTCCATCAAAACTATGCGCTGCTGGACCAATACCTAAATAGGACTTCCCATTCCAATAATTTTGATTGTTTAGAGAAAAAAAGTCTGGTTTTCCAAAATTTGAAAATTCGTAATTAATGAAGCCTAAGCTCTCCAACTTTTGGACCATCAATTGGTATTGCTTTTCAACTGCTTCTTCTGAAAGAAGAACAACTTCTCCCTTTTTGATATTATGATATAAAGCAGTTTTTTCTTCAACTGTTAAAGCATAAGCAGAAATATGGGGCGGATTAAAACCTAGAGCAGTTTCGAGATTTTCTTCCCATTCTGCTAGACTAGAATATGGCATTCCATAAATTAAGTCTAAAGAATAGTTTGTAAATGTTTTTGAAATTAATTCTAGAGCATTTAAGGATTGGGTGCTATTATGTGCTCTGTTCATTAAAAGCAAGTCCTTATCATTAAATGACTGAATACCCAGGCTGAGTCTATTGATTCCCGCTTTTTTTAAACCACTTAAATAAGCCGCAGTTACATCATCAGGGTTAACCTCTAGTGTTACCTCAAGATGATCTTCTAACTTAAAATGTAATTTTATCAGTTGAATTAAATCCTTAATTTCTTTGGGTCTTAATAAAGAGGGTGAGCCACCTCCAAAATAAATACTTTCAATGGGTAGGCTAATTTCTTTTTCCCTTAATATCAATTCCTTTTTCATCGCATCCCACAGGTTGACTTTATTTTTAAGTGAAGTTGAAAAATGAAAATTACAATAATGACAGGCTTGTCTACAAAAGGGATAATGAAAATAAAGATTTGACATTTTAATTACCCAAATTAAGACTTGATTTTCTTTGGATTTTGATTTACGTAAGCGCTCCAACCCGTATAACTTTTTTTACTGGTTGGTTTACCCATGTTGTAAAAATGGCAAACAGCTGCAGCTAGACCATCAGTAGCATCTAAATTTTTTGGTAAGGTTTTTATTTTTAAGAGCTGTTGAAGCATCTTTGCTACTTGTTCTTTTGAAGCATTACCGTTTCCGGTAATTGCCATTTTAATTTTTTTAGGAGAATATTCTGTGATTGTCAACTCTCTTGACAAACCTGCAGCCATTGCAACTCCCTGGGCCCTACCTAACTTAAGCATGGACTGTACATTTTTCCCAAAAAAAGGTGCTTCAAGAGCCATTTCATCGGGATTATATTGATCAATTAACTCAATGGTTCGCTTAAAAATATGGTGTAGCTTTAAAAAATGATTATCATATTTTTTAAGATGTAATTCATGCATTTGAATCATCTTCATCGAATCTTTGTTTACAGCTATTACACCAAAACCCATAATTGTTGTTCCAGGATCAACGCCTAAGATAATTTGTTCTTCCTGCATTACTGTGACTCCTGGGCTGTAATTTTAATTGGCAATTGGAATTCTGTGGATACAAAAGCTCCTACATTTGATTTAATCGCAGGTTTTGCCTCGGGAAGTTGATAAATAGCATCTGAAAAGATATTTTCTATATCTGGGATAGCATCAATTAAATCATTAGAAAAATCAATCTCCCCAAAAGAGATATTCCCCTGTTTATCTATTTTAATAACTAATACTATCTCCTCTTGAATACTTTTATTAGCAGATGAGATTGAGCTTGAAAAATATTCTAACAAAGTAGATGAAATAATATCTTTGAAACAATTTGATAAATCTTCACCCTCTAGGGAATCGCAAGCATCAAAACTTGGACCTATATCTTTAGAAGACCACTTAGAAGCAGTTTCAATTTCTTGACTTGAAACCTTGGTGGATTCAAATAAATGACAGCCTGTNAGTAGACATAAAATCATACAAACAAAAAATAGANAACTTAATTTTGACAAGACTTGCATTAATAAAGAATTNGTAAATAAAGTTACAATTTTTATTTATTTTCGATNTTCTANTANCTNATTTTACTAATCTAAANTAATAATAAAAANATATGGATCTTGTTTTGATTTGNGTTGCAGGATTCTTTATTATACTTGGANTAATAGGTAGTTTTCTTCCTNTAATTCCTGGACCACTAACCTCATGGGTTGGTCTTTTTACACTTAGTTATGTNACCNCNATTAATATCTCTANAAATTTTCTAATTACTTGTTTTTCNATTGCACTACTGATTTTTTTACTNGATATTTTCATTCCAATTGTTGGAGCAAAAAAATTTGGNGGTGGNAAAGGCAGTACTTNNGGGGCTTCAATAGGNNTATTAGTGGGNCTTNTATTTTTAGGACCATTTGGAATTATAATTGGNCCTTTTACAGGTGCCNTTATAGGAGAACTTGTNNTNAATAAAANCAATAATAAAGNTGCACTAAAAGCAGCTTTTGGATCACTAATTGGGTTTTTATCAGGTGTTTTCTTGAAGTTTCTCGTTGGTCTTGCATTCGGTTTTTATTTTATAAGTTTTATATGGAATGTTCGAGATAAACTATATTAAAAATTAATCCTTTTTTTAAATTTAATAGCACTTATATTTTTTTAATTTACTTACAAAATTATTTCTCAAAAGTTGATTCTAATAAAGATTAGTATTTTTGTAGCTCAATATTAAATTCATGGAATTATTTTTAATAACCTTCGGCCTATTATTTTTGGCGGTTGCTGGAATTTCAATCAAAATTTGGGGTAAAAAAAATGGAGAGTTTGCAGGTACTTGTGCGAGTCAAAGTCCATTTTTGAATAAAGATAATCAACCATGTGGTCTGTGTGGAAAAATGCCAGAAGAAACCGAATGTAAAAACACAACTACTTTCTACAATTAAGTAATTTAAATTTAATGTATCGGGAAAAAGAAGTTATTGAAAGGGCTAAAGCAAATGACCAAATTGCTTTTAATACACTTTTCAATAAATACTGGGATCCTATTTATGCCTTTTTAATCTCCAGAACATCAGATGCTAATAAAGCAGAAGAATTGGCTATTGAAACATTCTCAAAAGCATTTGACAGAATTGAAAGTTTTGACAATAAACTGGCTTTTGTCTCATGGATAATGACCATTGCAAAAAATCATCATATTGATGACTTTCGAAGTTTGAAAAAACAATCTAAAAATACTGATCAAATTACTGATTTTAATTCTCATGAAATTTCTAGTTTCGAACCCTCTCCAGAAGAACTTTTGATTTCAAATCAAAACTTAGACCATGTCCTGATTCAAATTAAATCTTTAAAAAAAGAATACCGAACTATTCTAAAACTTCGCTATTTTGATGATTTATCTCTTAAACAAATTGAAGAAACTTTAGATGAGTCATCTTCTACGGTTAGGGTTAAGCTATTTAGGGCAAAAAAAATGTTAGCTAATAAATTAGATCGTGCGTGAAATTAATTTATCCAAATTAGGTCCAGGTCTCTTGTTTGCGGGAGCCGCTATTGGTGTTTCCCATCTTGTACAATCTACTCGTGCTGGTGCGGATTTTGGATGGGGCCTTATTTGGGCTCTTTTGCTAATAAATTTATTTAAATATCCTTTCTTTCAATATGGTCCTCGTTATGCTCAAGCCACAGGTGAAACACTTTTAGATGGATACTACAAATTAGGCAAGGGTTATCTATGGGCTTATTTTATTTTAAATATTGCCACAATGTTCACTATACAGAGTGCTGTTACAATAGTTACAGCAGGTCTGGCCTCAACATTATTTGGATTAACTTCTAATATTGTTATTTGGGGGATTGTCATTACACTTTCATGTAGTGTAATTCTTGTCCTTGGAAAATATCAATGGCTTGATAAGTTAATTAAAGTGATAATGGTAACTTTAGCTATAAGCAGTGTCTTGGCAGTAAGTGTAGCTTTGATTAAAAATGAAACNCCCATTTCTCTCCAACAAGTTTTTCCTGAATCCTCTGGCTTACTTTTCCTAATTGCTTTTTTAGGATGGATGCCCGCTCCACTTGATATTTCAATTTGGCATTCTATTTGGACCATTGAAAAAAATAAAACGCAAGGAAATAGTTCGTTAAAAGAGAGCCTTTTTGACTTTAATGTTGGCTATATAGCTACCATTATTTTAGCGCTTTGCTTTTTAGGGTTAGGGGCACTAGTTATGTTCGGTTCAGGTTCACAATTTTCAAACCAAGGTGGAGTATTTGCGCAACAACTTATAGAGCTTTACACTTCTAACCTTGGACAAGCAGCCTATGGTATAATTGGGATTGCAGCATTTACAACTATGTTAAGTACCACCTTAACTACTTTGGATGCTTCTCCAAGAGCAATGTCTAAAACGATCCAATTACTTTTTCAAAAGGAAAGAAATTATTATCTGCCTTGGATGGTTATTCTTACACTAGGAACTGCGGCAATTTTTCTATTTCTACTTTCTGAAATGGGTCAATTGGTTCAGATCGCTACAGTACTTTCCTTTATGACTGCNCCACTATATTCTTTTTTAAACTACCGCTTAGTTATTAGCAAAGCCATGCCAAAAGAATACCAACCTAAAAAAGGATTACGATTTTTAAGTGTTATTGGAATTTTGTTCCTAACTGGATTTACCATCTTTTATCTTTTGAGTCTATAGATAAGAGTTTGTATCTTTGTANAAAAGAATGATGATGGAGGTACAAGAAAAAGAAGTAAAACATAAAAAAAAACCAGACTGGATTCGAGTAAAACTTCCTACAGGGAAAAAATATACTGAACTCAGNGGGCTTGTAGATAAGTATAAATTAAATACTATATGTACCTCCGGAAGCTGTCCAAATATGGGAGAGTGTTGGGCAGAAGGGACTGCAACTTTTATGATCTTAGGAAATATTTGTACTCGTTCTTGTGGATTCTGTGGTGTCCAGACTGGAAGACCAAATGCTGTGGATTGGGCTGAACCAGAAAAAGTTGCCAATTCTATAAAAATCATGAATATAAAGCATGCTGTAATTACNTCTGTAGACCGTGACGATCTAAAAGATATGGGCTCGATTATATGGGCTGAAACAGTAAATGCAGTTAGAAGAATAAGTCCTAAAACGACCATGGAAACTTTAATTCCTGACTTTCAAGGAAACACAAGAAATATTGATAGAATAGTTAAAGTTGCACCTGAGGTGGTTTCACACAACATTGAAACGGTTAGAAGATTAACAAGAAAAGTGCGTGTTCAAGCTAAATATGATACTAGTCTTGAGGTACTTCGCTATTTGAAAGAAACAGGAATTGNAAGAACTAAATCTGGAATTATGNTGGGATTAGGAGAAAAAGAAGAGGAGGTTATTGAATCCCTTCACGATTTGAGAAAAGCAAATGTCGATGTAGTGACTATCGGTCAGTATTTACAGCCTAGTAAAAAACATCTCCCTGTTCAGCAATTTATAACCCCAGATATTTTCAAAAAACTAGAGGTTTTTGCTTTAGATCTCGGATTTAGGCATGTTGAGAGTGGTCCCTTAGTTAGATCTTCATATAAGGCACACAAGCATATCGCTTAATTCATTTTAATTTTTTCATTCAAGCAATTTCTAAATTGAATTTCCATTTCTTTGCTAAGAAATTCCATCTCTATCGGAATGTAAAATATAGATTTGTTATCTATCAATGAGGCCAAGCGAGTAAAATCCTTTTCCGTAGTTATAACTTTACAATACTTTCGTTTTTTGTTAATTTCATTTAAATCATTTTTAGAAAAGTAATGATGATTTGGGAATTCTAAATGTATAAATTTTAATCCCTTTTTTTTAAAATACTTAACCAAAGGGCTAGGATCCGATATTCCAGTTACAAGCACAAAAGGCTCTTTTAACTTTTCTACTTTAATTTTCATTGAGTTATTCTGAATAGTTGAGCTGTACTTGACTTTNGTAAAAAATAGCTTTTGACCGGAATTGAGACTAATTTTATTAGTGATAGATTTAATCTTATTCTCTGATAATTGATCTGGGCATTTTGTAACTAAAATGATATCAGCTCTTCTAACCCCAGATTTTAGTTCTCTGAGGTTCCCAACTGGTAAAACCCTGTCAGAAAAATACGGTCTTTCATAAGTTGTGGTTAAAATGAGAACAGAAGGNGAAACATAACGATGTTGCATTACATCATCCAATAATAAAAGTTTTAATTGAGGGTTGATTGCAATTAATTTTTTAAACCCTCTTAAGCGCTTTTCAGCAACCGCAATCTTAATTTCTTTATGTTTTAAAAAAAATTGAAATGGTTCATCCCCAATAGATGCTGAAGAACTCGTTTGATTAGCAATAATAACTCCTTTTGTATTACGCCCATAACCTCTACTCAATACAGCAACTTCAAACTTTTTTTTAAAATTCGTTATCAGAAAATCTATAGCGACTGTTTTTCCTGTTCCTCCTACTGATAAATTTCCTATGCCAATACTGGGAATCTGAATTTGATAAATTGGTAATAGCCGCCAATCAAATAATTTATTTCTGATTAAAGTGATTAAAGCATAAATGATAGAGAAAGGAAAGAGTAATATTCGCCACTTATTCATGCCCATGAAGATAAATATTATATTTGTGATCAATCGATTCTATGTCAACGATAAAAAACATAATAAATTTATTAGATAAATGGGCACCTCCTGCCTATTCCGAAGATTTTGATAATGTAGGACTTTTAGTTGGCGACTCCTCAAACAAATGTAAAGGTATCCTAGTTTGTTTAGATTGTATTGAGTCTGTAGTAGATGAAGCCATAAAAGAAAAATGTAATTTAATAGTATGTTTCCATCCAATAGTTTTTTCAGGATTAAAAAAAATAACGGGTAAAAATTATGTGGAGCGAGTAGTATTAAAAGCCATTATAAATAATATTGCCATTTTTGCTCTTCACACACGTCTTGATAATCACCCCGAAGGAGTGAATAAAGCACTAATAGATAAAATTGGTGCGGTCAATAGTAAGGTTTTAATCCCCAAACCATCAGGAATAAAAAAACTAAATACATATGTACCCCTTGAAGATAGCGAAGCTGTTCTTGAAGCTTTACATAAAGCTGGAGCAGGAGCTATAGGAAATTATTCAGAGTGTAGTTTTACTATAGAAGGGAAAGGACAATTCAAAGGAAATGATGCCAGTAAGCCACATTTTGGAAAAAAGCAAGAAAAAATTAGGGTTAATGAAGTTCAAATTCAAGTAGTATTTGAATCACATTTGAAACAGCTAATTGAAAATGCTTTAATAAAAGCCCACCCCTATGAGAGTGTTGCTTATGAAATTTACAGCCTTGACAATACTCTATCAAGTGTTGGTATGGGAAGGATAGGTATTTTAAATAAGCCGATGGAAGAACTTGAATTTTTAAGCTATATCAAAGACAAACTTAATTCTAAAGCAATACGTCATAGCCCTTTTACAGGAAAAAAGATTAAAACTATTGCAGTTTTAGGAGGTTCAGGGAGTTTCGCTATTCCCGATGCCAAAAAACAAAATGTGGATGCATTTATTACTGCAGACCTAAAATATCATCAATTTTATGAGGGTGAAAAAGAACTACTTCTTATCGATATAGGACATTATGAAAGTGAGCAGTTTATCAAAAAAATCATATTTGACTATCTTACCAAAAAAATGCCTAGTTTTGCAGTCGTTTTATCACGTTCAAAAACAAATCCTGTTAACTATTTTTAATTATGGCTAAAAAAGAAGTAACCGTTGAAAAAAAATTGAGAGCTCTTTATGACTTACAACTAATAGATTCTCGAATAGATGAAATTAAAAATTTAAGGGGAGAGCTTCCCCTAGAGGTAGAAGACTTGGAGAATGAAATTTCTGGACTAAATGTAAAGCTAGAAAAAGTTAAAACAGAAATTTCAGAAGATAAAAATGAAATTTCAGATCATAAGCAAACCATTGAAACNGCTAAAGAATTACTCAAAAAATACGAGGAGAAACTTAAAAATGTTCGTAATAATAGAGAATATAACTCAATTGTTAAAGAACAAGAATTTCAAGAACTTGAAATTCAATTAGCCGAGAAGAAAATTAAAGAATTTAAAGCCCGAATTGAACAAAAACAAGAGGCTCAGAGTAGTATTAATGAGCGTCTTGAAGAACGTAATGCGCACTTAAAAGCTAAGAAANATGAATTAGATGCTATATTGAAAGAAACGCATAAAGAAGAAGGCTTGCTTCAGACAAAATCTTCTGAGTTCGAAAAACAGATTGAAGAACAATTAATAACTGCATACAAACGAATAAGGAGTAATGTCAAAAATGGCTTGGCTATTGTACCCATTGAAAGAGGTGCATCAGGAGGNTCTTATTTTTCTATACCACCACAAATCCAACTTGAAATTGCTTCGAGAAGTANGATTATTATGGATGAACATAGCGGGCGAATTCTTGTTGACCCAGAATTAGCAGCAGAAGAGCAGGCTAAGATTAAAAAGTTGATTGGAACTTAGTTTTTTTTACTCCCAATAGTCGTAAACTAGAACAGACTCTGTAAAGGGTACAAATAATTTTACAAATTTTTGATGAATTTCATGTGGTAGATAAATACTATCTCTATCATACGCAGAACTAAACTTCATTGTTAGACTGTGAGTGTATCCTTTATTCAGTCCTTCTGGTGAAGTGTTTTTGCCAAAATTCAGTTCTTTAACCCCTTTGATTTGCTGTAAACTATAGGCACTATCAGTAATCAATTGAAAATCACTTGAGCTTATTGAAGATTGAAACTCTATTAGCACTAAATGAATTAATTTTTTGGAATCTAGGATTTCTTTATCCTTTTNATTTTCCCGATCTGAAACATGTAGATAACCAANCAAAAATGTAAGACTATAAAAGACTCCCAATATTAGGAAAGAGAGACGGTCAGTAACTCCAATTTNTTTCACNTAATTAATTTTTATCTAAATGTATCGTTTTTAAATCTAAGATAAAATTAAGTCAAAAAAAATCNGCCCGACACCCTAAGAATTATAACAAACAATCTNNACTAATCAATATGAAAACAGATACGGGCAGATTACTAAAACTAAATCTCTATTTTAAGACTATTTAAAATATAAAAAGTTACATGTTCAAAGCTTAAATTAATGTTAATACCTTTTCTGTTATCTAAATAATAGTTTCTAAATTACCTTTCGCAGTGAAATCCTAATCTTTATTCCAAATAAAAACCCCAACTAGAAGTTGAGGTTAAAATTGTGGGCGCTGAGGGATTCGAACCCCCGACCCCCTCGGTGTAAACGAGGTGCTCTGAACCAACTGAGCTAAGCGCCCTCTNNNTAAAATCAGATNCNAAAGATAAAATATCTCAATTAATTCACTACTATTCCTTTCTATAATTTAAAGCTTTTCATCCTTTAAGAAAGATAAAACCTCTGCNACTACAAACGTACTGCCACAAACTAATACCAAATCATTTTGAAAGGCNTTAGACTTAGCAGATTGAAAGGATTCTATCACTGATTCAAAATACTTGATTGTAAGGTTGTTATTAATCAAATCAGCCTTTAGTCTTTCTAAGGTGTAAGCTCTTTCAATTTTTGGGCTAGATAAGTAAATNAATGCTTCTTTTGGAAAAAGTGAAATCAGTTNGTTTACATTTTTACCTTTTACAAACCCTAACACAATGTGTAATTTATTATAACTCAAATCTTGTAATTGTTGTACAATCAAAGAAATGCCCTCTTTATTATGTCCTACATCTAATAAAATTTTTGGTTTTTCTGAAATAACTTGCCAACGTCCTTGAATTCCTGTATTAGAAATAACGTTTTTGAAGCCTTGCTTAATAGAATTATTATCTACTCTCTTGTCTGATAGTTCATTTAAAGCTGTATAAGCAGTTTGTATATTTTTAACTTGATAACCTCCCTTTAAATCGGTTTCCCATTCCATATCAAGAGGTTTATTAAAAATTAACTGTGCAGAATTCATATTAGCTATTTCTTCAAAAACGGATTGAGTTTCTTGATCTTTTTCTCCAATAACAACTGGTATGGAGGTTTTAATTATTCCTGCTTTCTCAGAGGCAATTTTAGAGCGTGACGTTCCCAAAAACTCCATATGATCTAATCCGATATTTGTAATTACAGAAAGAACAGGAGTAACAATATTGGTTGCATCTAAACGCCCTCCCATACCCACTTCAATTACAGCATAATCAACTTTAGCATATTGAAAATAAGTAAATGCCATCCCAACCGTCATTTCAAAAAAGGATGTTCTATTAAGCTCAAAATAATTTTTGTGTTTAGCTATAAACTGAATTACCTCTTTATGCGGAATCTTATTCCCATTAATTTTAATTCGCTCCCTAAAATCCATTAGATGAGGTGAAGTATAAAGTCCAACTTTATATCCTGAACTTTGTAGGGCCGAAGCGATCAAATGAGAGGTAGATCCTTTTCCGTTTGTACCCGCAATATGAATTGATTTAAAAGATTTATGTGGCTTACATAGATAATTATCTAGATTAAGCATACTTTCCATATTAGGCTTATAGGCTCTCTTACCAATTCTTTGATACATTGGAAGTTTTGAAAACATCCAATCTAAAGTGTCTTGATATGTTTTCAACCTACTCTCTTAATTTAAATTGAATAACTACATAGCCAACTTGTTGGACTGGCGCTCTCATATCCGGAAACCACTTATGTAGAAAGGCTGTTTTTCTGGCAGGATCAAGTAGGCATGGATGGGTATTTGTACTACCCTTTACCCCTGGCTCTGCATGGATTACTTCACCATTATTATTTACAGTAATACGCACTACAACTGTCCCTTCCTGATTGCATTCTTGAACAACCTTACCACTAGTTTG
>PAFO01000012.1 GCA_002705385.1 Flavobacteriaceae bacterium | reverse complement strand
CTCCATTAAATCCAAACCAACCTAACCATAGTATGAAAACACCAAGAGTTGCAGAAATCATATTACTACCAGGTATGGGCATTACTTTTCCGTCAACATATTTTCCTATTCTAGGACCTACCATGTATGCGCCTACAAGTGCTGCAAAACCTCCTACACCATGCACAATTGAAGATCCTGCAAAGTCAATAAAACCTAGATTGGTTAACCAACCAGATCCTTGCCATTGCCATCCTCCAGAAATTGGATAGATTATAGCAGTCATNATAAGAGTAAAAATAGCATAAGTTTCAAACTTAGTTCTTCCAGCAATNGCTCCAGANACTATNGTGGCAGCAGTGGCTGCAAACATTGTTTGGAAGAAAAGATCTGCACCTTCNCCTTGGAANAANCCACTCCAGAAAAACCATCCATTTGATGTGTCTCCNTACATGAGTGAATAACCAACTAACCAATAAGTAATAGAACCTACACTTATATCAAGNAAGTTTTTCATTGCAATATTGATAGCATTTTTAGGTCTTGTCATACCAGCTTCAACAAGNGTAAATCCTGCTTGCATAAAAAATACTAAAATACCGGATAATAACATCCATAACATTCCCATATCTCCNTCAACTGATGCAGTATCTTGGATAACAAGGGGTAAATTTGTNAACAAAGAATTAATCATAATTTNCTATTTNATTNGTTAAAATGTATAAATCATTGCCATAACAAATGATGCTAAGCTGTCAGATGTTTCAGNAGGAGANATTGCAAANATTTCAGAAGATGCTGANTCTAATCTAAATTCAGGCTTGAATATAAAATTCCCTGAAGTAAAGCTTCCAGTAAGTGTTAATGAGAAATTATCAGCATCACCATCAGACACTAGGGCTCCAAAGCCATCTGTTTCAGAGAAAAATTCTCCTCTTAAACCAATAGCAAATCCATCACTAGCGGTTAANTGNGGATAAAGGGCAACACCNGCAAAACCTGTATCTCCNGCAAGNCTTGCACTAGTAGCNTTTATACCTAAGAAGAAACTNTCGCTTAGGTCGAACCCTCCTGTAAAATCGATTTGAGTGTAATCTTCACCACCTAAAAAATTAATATATTGACCGTAAAGTCCTAGTTGAGCNCCAAATGCTGTNTATCTATCATAATTTGCTTCTGTTTGGTCTGTTTGGTTAAATACACCAACCATTATTGAAACATCGTCAGAAACAGAAAAATCTAATTTCATACCTGTATGAGAAAATGGNCCATANGAAAACATATAAGATGTTGAATAATTAAAGTTTGCAGCAGGTGANATAACTTCATATCCTAGGAAAGTATTGAAGTTACCAAGAGTAACTGTCACACCATCNGCTAAGTTGTAGTAGGCNTANAATTGATTTACTAGNTCGGACGAATTTCCTACTGACCCAAANACTGCATCTGAACCTCTTGGNCCAAAAACAACATCTGCAACAAATCCGGACTTTTCACCCTCGTAGGATACAATAAAATTGGCCATACCTAATGCAAAACCATTAAGATTAGCAAAAGAAGTTCCTGGCGCAACAGGATCTTCAGTAAAACTAGATCTGAAGTAAGTGTCAACCGTTCCACTAAAATTAAATGTTGGCTCAGGAGTACTGTCTTCCTCTTCTTGAGCNTATANAAATGCAGNGCTTANAATAAATAATAAGGNTGCAATTGTGATGATAGAATTTATTTTTTTCATTGATTANTTTNTTTAATTAAGNGACAANACTAACNTAACNAAATTTTAACCCANNTANNNNTGAGGGGTGTNTTTTANNATTTTTATNAATAATTAATTTNGTACCCCCTAAAAATTAGGGTANATANAANAAATNCATNAAAAATTACGAAATANACAAAAAAAAGAATNTTAGGNTNAAAATTTGAATAANAGATGACCCAAGCCAACAAATANAATACCACCNATTAAACTNANAAGAGAATAAGCNATAAAACTAAAATAGTCTCCAGATTTTAGAAAAAGNATNTTTTCCATACTAAATGNTGAAAATGTGGTNAGTCCACCACAAAAGCCAATTGTCGTNAACAANAAGATGTCAGATCTAAAGTTTTGATTCTTTAATCCCCANCCAAGTAATAAACCAATTAGAAAGCAGCCTATAAAATTTGCAATAAGAGTAGCCCAAGGNAAGCTTCCTTTGGAAATCTCCAAATATTTACTTATCAAAAAACGAAAAANACTTCCTAAGCCACCGCCGATGAAAATTAATATAAAGCCTCTCATTTTTGAGTTAGATATTTAATNAGNACAAGTGTGCTAAATGCAATAAAAAANCCAATTAAAATTTTGTAACTNCCTTTAAAATAATTTGGCTGNAGTTTCTTATCAGTTCTGTANGAANGAGTTACGNCTAATATAAAANCTACNACAAAAAANCCTGCAAATATTAATTGCCCAAACGAAAACATCTTTTATTTTTTTGACTAATTTAGAAATAAATAATCCATATACATTCAATATAAACATGTTAAATAAACCGATTGTAGCCGTTACTTCTTTTCATGAGGCCTATGGCATAGAAATAAAAGACAAACCAACAGCTAATTTACCAGATCAAATTTCTACTCTTAGATTTAATCTAATGAAAGAAGAAAATGAAGAATATTTAACTGCTGCAAAAGAAGGTGACCTTGTTGAAGTTGGAGATGCATTGGGAGATATGCTTTATATTCTTTGTGGTACAATCATAGCTCATGGTTTTCAAAATAAAATAGAAGCCATTTTTGATGAAATTCAAAGAAGTAACATGAGTAAGTTAGGTGCTAATGGGAAACCAATTTATAGAGAAGACGGAAAGGTCATGAAAGGCCCTAACTATTTCAAACCAGATTTAAAAAAAATATTAGGTAAAGATTAAACAACCGCTTTTCTCCAATTAAAGTAATCATCAGATTCGTTATACTGAATATCCATCAATGACTTTTTTAATGATTCCGCGAGTGTGGTTTTAGAGGGTAATTTATAGGTTTTATTTTGATGCGAAAAGCTATTAATGGGAAGTACAATAACCGCAGTTCCAGTCCCAAAAACTTCACCTAAAGTTCCTTCTTGATGAGCTAATTTAATTTCTTCCACTTTAATTGGACGTTCCTCAACTTTAATTCCCTTTCGTTTCGCTAAATCAATAATACTCTTCCTTGTGACGCCATCAAGTATACGATCATTTGTTGGCGCAGTTACAAGGGTATCTTTAATTTTAAAGAAAATATTCATAGTTCCTGACTCTTCCAGGTATTGGTGGGTATCAGCATCTGTCCAAATAATCTGTTGAAAACCTTTTTTTAAAGCTTGTGAGGTAGGATAAAATTGGGCAGCATAATTTCCTGCAGCTTTAGCAAAGCCAACTCCACCATTCGCTGCTCTACTATATTTTTCAGCGATCAAAACATTTATTTCACCACCAGTATAATATGATTTCACAGGAGCACAAATAATCATAAAAATATATTCGTTTGCTGCTGAGGCTTGAACACTTGCTTGGCTTGCAAATACAAAAGGACGAATATAAAGTGAATTTTCTTGACCGGGTTTAATCCATTCTTTGTCTAGGTACAATAATTTATTCAAGCCTTCAAAAAAATAAGATTCAGGAAATTCAGGAATCTGTAGTCTCTTCGCTGATAGGTTGAATCTTTTGAAGTTTTCTTCAGGACGGAATAACCATATTTGTCCATTATTATCTTTAAAGGCTTTCATGCCTTCAAATATAGCCTGGCCATAATGTAGTACACTTGCTGACGGATCAAGAGTTAGAGGCTTGTATGGACTGATTTCTGGTATCTGCCAATTTCCCTCTCGATAGTGACAGACAAGCATATGATCGGTAAAAGTTTGTCCAAAATCGAGATTATCAAAATCAATATAATTGATTTTTGAATTTTGGATTTCATTAATATTCATTTCAAGGAGTATTAGACTAGTAAAATTAATTTATTTTATAATTTAAACCTCAAATACAACATTTTAATTTTATAATTTAAAGGTGAATTATGATTTTACTAATCAATTTATTGTAATTCTAATTTTTGTTATGTTTTTTAATTTTTTATTAAAGATTCACCATGGATTTGAAGAAAAGTTGGATTCTCACTAAAGATGGCTCATCTACACTTCGAATTGATTCTTTAAACGAATCATACCATTCCCTTCACGGTGCTGTTACAGAGTCAGAATTTGTTTATTTAGATAATGGACTTCGTTTTTGGCAAAAAAGTCATTCAGCTTCTAAAGCCTGTGTATTGGAAATAGGTTATGGGACAGGTCTGCTTGCTTTTTTAAGCTTTTTGAATCAATTAAATAATAAAATGGAGATGGATTACACTACTCTTGAGGCCTATCCACTAAAAATTAAGGATTTAGAGCGTTTAAATTATAATAGTTTTTTTGAATCAAACCAACACCTATCTTTTTTAGATTTTTCAAAGCTTCCATGGAATAATATTAATCAAATCACACCCAAATACTCTATTTTAAAACATAATATATTTTTTGAAGATTTTAAATCAGAAAAATTATATGATATTATTTATTATGATGCTTTCGGATCCCATGCCCAGCCAAATTTATGGGAAATTAAATGGATGAAAAAATGTTTTGACTTACTAAATAATGGCGGTTTATGGATAAGTTTTTGCGCAAAAGGATCTGTGAGAAGAGGTTTGCAAAAAGTTGGTTTTGATGTAGAACGTCTTCCTGGTCCACCAGGAAAAAGAGAAATGTTAAGAGCGATCAAACCATAATTAGCTATTTTTGAAAAAAAAAAGATGAAGCTACTGATTACTGGTGCTACAGGGCTAATTGGGAGAAAATTGACAGAAAAATTATTAAATGAAGATTTTGATATTCATTATTTAACCACAGTAAAATCAAAAATAAATACTATAGAGGGAGCAAAAGGTTTTTATTGGAATCCTAGTCAAGATCAAATTGATTCAACATGTTTTTCGGNAGTTGATACAATTATTCATCTAGCAGGATCAACAGTTTCAAAACGGTGGTCCAAATCNTACAAAAAAAAGATATATTCTAGTAGAATAAAATCAACTCAAATTTTNCTTAGAGGTTTANAAATTTTAAAAGGATCTCACCAAGTAAAGCATTTNGTAAGTGCATCAGCAATAGGAATTTANCCCTCAGATGATGACCGATATTTTNCTGANGAGTCAGAAATAAATCCAGTCTCTTTTATGGAAAAAGTNGTTTTNGATTGGGAAAATGAAGTTAATCTCTTTCGATTTNAAGGGNTNAAAATTGTTAAACTTAGAATAGGATTGGTNTTATCGAGAAGAGGAGGGATTTTAGCANCCCTTAAAATACCANTTTATTTTGGANTGGGTGCAGCATTNGGTCNTGGTAAGCAAGGTCAATCATGGATTCATATGGATGACTTAGTNGGNATTTTTNTAAAANCAATTCTTGATNAATGGNATGGAGTATTTAANGCAGTNGCTCCAAATCCAATAAACCAAACCAAATTAATNTCAGCAATTTCTCATGCGCTAAAAAAACCCTATTTCCTTCCGCCTATTCCTNCTTTCTTNATTAAAATNTTAGCTGGAGAAATGAGTGATCTTGTTTTGGATAGCCATTGGATAANGTCTAATAAAGTAATCGATCACGGATATTCATTTCAGTTTGTTGATATTCAAAAAGCAATTAATAATTTAANTAGATAAATAAATGACATTTTGACATTAATTCAGTATGGCAGTACTTTTGTAATNTATAATTNAAANATTTTTTAATGGCAACAAAAGGTTCTAAGACACCCAAAAATAAAANATCTAATCCTAGGAAGAGCTCGAGCAAAAAAACGAAGGAATCGAATTTGGCATCTAAANTCAAAGAATTAAACGATTCGTTTGAGCAAGAAAAAGAAAAATTNTTAAGACTTTTTGCCGAGTTTGAAAATTTTAAAAAAAGAACTTCTAAAGAAAGATTGGAATTATTTAAAACTGCAAATCANGAAGTAATTAGTTCATTGATTCCAGTTTTGGACGATTTTAATAGAGCAAATCAGCAAATTGAAAANGGTGATAAAAGTATTGACNTAGATGGATTTATTNTAATTTATAANAAATTTTTTGAAGTACTAAAATCTAATGGTTTAAGTTCAACAACTGCTAAAATCGGAGATTCTTTCGACGCAGAAATTCATGAGGCAATTACACAGATACCTGCACCCACCGATGNAGATAAAGGAAAAATTATAGACATAGTAGAAACAGGATACCAATTAGGAGACCGGATAATTCGTTATCCTAAAGTNGTCGTAGGCCAATAACTTATGAAAGAAGATTATTACGAAATTTTGGGNGTTTCTAAAANCGCAACTACTTCAGAAATNAAGAAGGCNTATAGAAAGAAAGCAATTNAATTCCATCCAGANAAAAATCCTGATGACAAATCTGCTGAAACAAATTTTAAAAAGGCAGCTGAAGCTTATGAAGTTTTAGGTAATAGTGAAAAACGNTCAAAGTATGATCAATANGGTCATGCTGCTTTTGAAGGAGGCCAAGGTTTTAGTGGTGGTATGAATATGGACGACATATTCAGTCAATTTGGAGATATTTTTGGTAGTGCATTTGGTGGTGGTGGTTTTGGANCCTCAGGATTTGGTGGAGGTCAGAGGCGNTCCCAAGGNTCTAATATGCGAATTCGAGTTAAGTTAACNTTAGAAGAAATTGCAAAGGGAATTGAGAAAAAAATAAAAGTACCAAGAAAGGTCCAAGCTCCAGGAGTACAATATGGAACCTGTTCTGCTTGTAACGGAAGTGGACAGGTACTAAAAATAACCAATACTATATTAGGAAGAATGCAAACCTCTTCTGTTTGCTCTAATTGCGGTGGGAATGGACAAACCTTATTGAATCGCCCTTCTGGCTCAGATTCTAATGGAATGATAAAAAAAGAGGAAACAGTCTCCATTAAAATTCCAGCTGGTGTTGAAGAAGGTATGCAATTAAAAGTAAATGGCAAGGGCAATGAAGCACCTGCCAATGGAGTTTCGGGTGATCTTTTAGTTTTAATTGAAGAACTACCCCATGATATTTTTGTTCGTGAAGGAAACCATTTGCATTATGATATATACATTAGTATTTCTGAGGCTAGCTTAGGGGTGTCTAAAGAATTGAATTTATTAGACGGTATGGCAAGAATTAAATTAGAGCCAGGAATTCAATCTGGGAAAACCCTTAGGCTTAGAGGGAAAGGTTTAGCTACAATTAATGGATATGGAACAGGTGATTTATTAGTTCATATAAATGTTTGGACTCCTAAAAAGTTAAATAAAGAACAACTTCAGTTTTTTAAAAAAATGCTTGAAGACCCTAATTTCAAACCTACACCACAGAAATCGGATAAATCTTTTTTTGAAAAAGTAAAGGATATGTTTGCCTAATTCAATTNAGATTAAAAAAAAAACAATATATTTGAAATAATACTAACAGCTATGTTGGTATTATTTTTCTTTTTCATAGCAATTTTTTCCCATCCTTTAACGAGGATGGGTTTTGTTTTTTATATTAACTTNCCCAANTATTATGAAATTAATTAACAAATTTATAGANCTCTTAAACTACAACTTTACAATTGGTAGTGCAACTTTTACGCCTAAGACTATATTGATTGTTATTTTAGTTTTTCTTCTGACGTCTTTTATGCTTAANATTNTAAGAAAAATAATCTTTAGAACACTTGCTAAAGACACAAGAATAAAGTTTAAAAGTATTTTTTCCTTTATTAACTACTTTATTTACATAGTTGTAATTTTGATAATACTTCAAAATATTGGAGTCGATGTTACAGCAATTTTTGCAGCTTCAGCAGCACTATTAGTTGGTGTTGGTCTTGCACTTCAAACCTTCATNCAAGACATTATTTCTGGAATATTTATCTTAATAGATAAGTCTGTACTGGTNGGTGATATTATTCAAGTTGATGGTCAAATTGGTCAAGTTGAAAACATCAAACTTAGGACAACAAGAGCTGTTACAAGAGAAAATAAAGTATTGATAATTCCAAACCATAAATTTCTTACTTCAATACTTTTTAATTGGACAGAAAATGGAATAATCACAAAAGAAATTGTAGAGATAGGTGTTGCTTACAAAAGTGATCCTAAACAAATTAAATCATTACTTCTTGAGATTGCAAAATCTCATGAAAAAGTACTTTCTAATCCCGCTCCATCTGTCTTATTTGATGATTTTGGTGAAAGTGCGCTTATATTCCAACTTTATGTTTCAGTAGATAGTAGTTTCTCAGCAAATCTTGTTAAAAGTGATTTACGTTTTACAATTTTCNAAGTATTTGAAAAGGAGGGGATTGAAATACCATTTCCTCAACGATCACTTACCTTTACTAACTCACCAACATCCTAAAATGAATCGAATTTTATTAATAGAAGATGAAGAGCCAATCAGAAGAGTAATGGTTCGTATATTATCTGAGGAAAGCTCCTCTTATGAAATTACAGAAGCTGAGGATGGAANAGAAGGATTTTNAAAACTTTCAAAATCNTCATTTGATTTNGTTTTATGTGATATTAAAATGCCGAAAATGGATGGTATTGAAGTTTTAAAAAAAGCTAAAGANAANGAATTCCATGTTCCATTCATTATGATAACAGGGCANGGAAATGTTGAAACNGCTGTTGAGGCCATGAAATTGGGAGCGTATGACTTTATTTCAAAACCACCCGACCTGAATCGACTACTTACCTCTGTAAAGCATGNTATTGAAAATAAAACTTTATTGAAAGAAAATTTNAAGTTAAAGCGTAAAGTTGCTCAAAAATATTCAATAATCGGTGAGAGTGAGCCAGTTGTTAAAATGAAAAAAATGATTTCAAANGTTGCACNAACGNATGCAAGAGTTCTNATNACNGGAGAAAATGGTACAGGAAAAGAACTGGTTGCTCATCAGCTCCACGAACAAAGTGATCGTAGTAAAGAAAATTTTATTGAGGTTAATTGTGCTGCTATTCCATCTGAATTGATTGAAAGTGAGCTTTTTGGACATGTTAAAGGAGCTTTTACTTCTGCTGTTAAAGACAGATCTGGTAAATTTGAAGCTGCTAATAAGGGAACTTTATTTTTAGATGAGATAGCCGATATGAGTTTAGCTGCACAAGCAAAAGTACTGCGTGCTCTACAAGAAAAAAAGATTCAAAGAGTTGGAAATGAAAAAGATATTAAAGTAGACGTAAGAATTATTACTGCTACTAATAAGGACTTAAAACAAGAAATTAAAGAAGGTCGCTTTCGTGAAGATCTATACCACCGCTTAGCTGTTATAATTATTAATGTACCAGCTCTTGAAAATCGTAAACAAGATATCCCTTTGCTAGTTTCACATTTTATTGACATTCTTTCCAAAGAGCAAGGACTTGAAAAAAAGATATTTAGCCAACAAGCCCATGACAAGTTAAATAGTTATCCATGGACNGGAAATATAAGAGAACTNAGAAATGTTGTAGANCGTTTACTNATTCTTGGAGGAGATCCAATAAGCTCAGATGATATANTACAATTTGCTCCTAAATAANGNATAAATGAGANAGCTTNTTTTATTTTTTNTNNTTAGTTTANCNCAATTTTTGAATGCTCAACTTNCCATTCATCAAGACCAAATAAATATNCTTTATAAAAAAGCACTCNAAGAGGGGTACGCTTANAATTGGCTAGATCATCTTTCAAATAAAATTGGCGGACGACTTTCTGGATCATTGAATGCTGAACGTGCTGTTAATTGGGGAAAGGAGGAATTAGAAGCTCTAAAACTGGATCGTATTTTTTTGCAAAAAGTTATGGTTCCAAAGTGGGTAAGAGGAACCTTTGAATACGCCAGTATTATTAATTCCCCAGGAATGAGTATTAATGTTCCAATTTGTGCTTTGGGTGGTTCAATCTCTACTCCCTCTTCAGGTTTACGTGCTGGAGTGGTGGAAGTAAAAACCTTTAAAGAGTTGGAGCAATTAGGAAAAGATGAAGTTAATGGTAAGTTTGTATTTTTTAACCGGTCTATGCCAGCTGAATTTATTAATACCTTTGAAGCATATTCAAATACAGTAAATCAGAGAACTCAGGGTGCAGAAAAAGCTGCGAAACTTGGCGCGGTAGGTGTTATAGTTCGTTCTATGAATTTACGTCTTGACGATTTTCCTCATACAGGAAGTATGAGCTATGGGGATCTACCTAATAAAAAAAGAATTCCAGCTGCTGCAATAAGTACTAATGGTGCACAGCTNTTAAGNTCAATGTTNTCTTTAAATAAGAATTTAAAATTTTACCTCAAATTGGATTGTAAAAATTTTCCTGATGTTCAATCTNATAATGTTNTTGGTGAAATAAAAGGGAGAATACATCCANACGAGATTATTTTAGTNGGTGGGCATCTTGATTCCTGGGACTTAGGAGATGGCTCNCATGATAATGGTGCGGGGATTGTTCAGTCCATGGAAGTGCTTCGTCTTTTTAAAGAAATGAATTATAAACCNAAAAGGACAATAAGAGTAGTAATGTATATGAANGAAGAAAATGGACTTAGGGGTGGTTTGGCTTATGCTAAATATGCTAAACAGAGTAATGAAAATCACATATTTGCATTAGAATCTGATGCCGGGGGTTTCTCCCCTAGAGGGTTTTCTTTTGAAGCAAGTGAAACTCAGTTTAAGAAAATTAAAAGTTGGAAAAAATATTTTCAGCCTTTTATGCTATATCGTTTTGAGTTAGGAGGTAGTGGAGCAGATATTGAACTACTCAGAGATAATAAAGTGGTGCTTTCAGGTTTGCTTACTGACTCACAGCGTTACTTTGACTTCCATCACGCTGCAAATGACACTTTTGATGCAATTAATAAAAGAGAATTAGAATTAGGTGCAGCTGCAATGGCTAGTTTGGTTTACTTAGTAGATCAATATGGATTTTAATCCAAAATTTAAATGATTTCAGCCTTATCAACATACACAAAAGAGTTTAGTTACAATCTTAAGCTTGCTTACCCTGTAATAATAGGTTTATTAGGGCATACTTTAGTTCAGCTTATTGATAATATAATGGTAGGCCAGTTAGGAACAGCTGAGCTAGCAGCAGTTTCATTAGGGAATAGTTTCTTTTTTGTTGCAATGTCATTAGGTATTGGTTTTTCAACGGCAATAACTCCTTTAATTGCCGAAGCAGACGGATCTAATGATGTTTCTTCTGGGCGAAAAGTTTTTATTCATGGCTTAATGCTTTGTTTTTTTTTAGGAATTTTACTTGCTTTTGTTGTATTGCTTTGTAAACCCCTACTTTATAATATGGGACAGCCAGAAGAGGTTGTGGAATTAGCTTATCCTTATTTACAATGGGTTGGAATTTCTTTAATCCCACTAATTTTCTTCCAAGGATTTAAACAGTTTTCNGACGGCCTATCATATACTANACCNGCAATGTATGCTACATTAATTGGAAATTCTATNAATGTAGTTTTAAATTATTTTTTAATTTTCGGGATTTGGATATTTCCAAAAATGGGTCCAGAGGGAGCTGCTATTGGGAGCCTTTTTGCCCGATTTGCAATGCTATTGTTTATTTCATTTTACATACGTTTTAACCAAAATTTTAAAGCTTACGCACAAAATATTTCATTTCAAAAANNTAATTTGAATTTATTTCGTAAAATTTTTAAATTAGGTTTTCCCTCAGCATTACAAATGTTTTTTGAAGTTCTCTTTTTTACTGTAGCAGTTTGGCTATCAGGTTTCTTGGGGAAAAATCCTCAGGCTGCAAATCAAATTGCACTGAACCTTTCGTCGATGACATTTATGTTTGCAATGGGTCTAGGTGTTACAGCAATGATCCGTATAGGAAATCAAAAAGGAAGAAAGAATATTATTCGTTTGAGAGATATTGCCCAATCTATATTTTTGTTGATTTTAATTTTTGATGTAATTTTTTGTTTAATTTTTCTTTCTCTAAATCAGTTCCTTCCTTGGATCTATTTAGATGAAAATAATCCTCTGGAATTCAACAATGTAAGTGAGGTTGTAGAAATTGCCTCTACGCTGCTAATTATTTCAGGNTTTTTTCAAATTTCAGATGGACTTCAGGCTGTTNTCTTGGGAGCATTGCGTGGGTTACAGGATGTAAATATTCCAGCTTTGATCACCTTTTTTTCCTATGGAATTTTTGGAATTCCTATTTCGTATTTATTAGGAATTTGTNCCNATTTAGGGGCTNCNGGTATTTGGATTGGTTTACTTTCAGGACTAACCGCTTCAGCACTTTTACTTTTTACTAGATTTCGATATCTTACCAACAAACTAAAATTTGATTAATCCATGGAATTGCCTAAATTTCTTATTGCAGACAACTCTGAATTAGAGGATATACTGTTTGTTGTCCACACGCAATACCCTCGCTTTATTTTGAATGTTCTTAACGATGAAATGCATTGGCTTGAAGAATTTAATAAAGAAGATGAAGCTATATTAAAATCTGAATCTCATTCCTTGATGGAAGCTGCTTTTAATTTTTACGATAAGGAAATGGATAAGTTGGAGTGATATGGAAACTCTATTAGCATGGGATAAAACACTTTTTCTATGGTTGAATGGATTAGGAACAGAGACCTTTGATGGTTTTTGGATGTTAATGACCCATAGAGTATCTAATGTCTTACTGTATCTAGTTCTTTGGGTACTTTACGGCGCTAAGTATTCATGGAAAGGTGCAGCATATCTTTTGCTGTTTACCGGCTTTTTGATTTTTTGTACAGATCAATTGACAAATTTATTTAAAGTTCATGTCGGTCGGCTTCGACCATGCTATGATGAAGAACTCAAAATCATACTACGTTTAGTTAAACCTACTTGTGGTGGAAGGTATAGTTTTTTCTCAGGACATGCATCAAATTCTTTTGCACTTGCCGTCTTTTTTGGATTGATTTTGAAGTCTTCTTACCGTTTGCTTTTTCCAGTATTGCTTTTCATTGCTTTTTTAATATCCTATAGCAGGGTATATATCGGTGTTCATTTTCCCTTAGATATATTTGTAGGTTCAATTGCAGGAAGTCTAATTGGAATTTGTTTCTATAGACTTTGGACTTTATTTAACCTTAGTTTATTGACAAAAAATAAAGAGTAGTTTAGTGATGTTTTTTCAGTAATTCAGGGTACAACCGTTGAAATTTTTTTAGTCTGGGGATCGATACCTGTCTCACATAGGGATTGTCAGGATTGTTTTTTTCATAGTCTTGATGGTACTCTTCAGCATAATAAAATTTCTCAAGAGGTTTGATTTCCGTGACGATTTCATTTGAAAAAATTTCTTTTTCCTCTAGGAAGGCGATATAGTTTTGAACAATTTCTCGCTCTTGCTCTGAAGTATAAAAAGCTATTGAACGATATTGCGAGCCATAGTCGGGCCCTTGGCGGTTAGGAGTTGTAGGGTCATGAGAACCAAAAAATACTTGAATCAATGTGCTAAAACTGACTACTTTTGGATTATAGAGGACTTCAACTGCCTCTGCATGTCCGGTTTGCCCTGTACCAATTTGGTTGTAATTAGGATTTTTGGTAAATCCACCAGCATAGCCAGAATATACTTCAGAAACTCCTCGAACACTTTCATAAACTGCTTCTACACACCAAAAACATCCAGAAGCAAAATATGCTTTTTTAAATCCTTCTTGTTTACTCTTTTTAGGGTGCCATATGGGCTTACTATTGTCGTAAGGAGGTATACTCGAAATACATGTTTGAAGACTAATTACAAAGGCAAGTGTAATAAGTATTTTCATAGCTTTTTTATTAAAAATTAAATAAGAAATTAAAGATAAGGCAATCAAATTGACTTTTGCTAAATCGAACAAAGAATTATATTCGGATATGGCAAAGAGTAAAATTTAGCTTTTAATTTTGGAAATTTTGTTGCAGAAGTAAATCAAAATAAGCTATGAAAAGCGATAGACTACCCTAAAATCATTGAAACAAGGTAATCTCCTACTTCGGAAGTTGAATTTCCTTTCTCACAGTTTTCTTTAAGATCTTCTGTTACGATTCCTGCTGCTAAAGATTGGTCTACTACTTTACGGATAAGGGCCCCTTCTTCAGTCAAACCAAAACTCATTTCAAACATCATAGCTGCAGATAATACAGTAGCTAAAGGATTTGCGATTCCCAAGCCTGTTGCTTGTGGAAACGAACCGTGAATCGGCTCATAAAGTGCATTTTCAGTTCCTACAGATGCAGAGGGCATCAAGCCCATTGAACCAGAAATTACAGAAGCTTCATCNGTCAAAATATCACCAAAGAGATTTTCAGTAATCAACACATCGTAAGTGTTTGGCCATTGAACAAGACGCATGGCTACTGCATCAACAAACTCATAGCTCACTTCAACTTCTGGGTATTCTTTTTCCATAACTTGAACCGTTTCTCTCCATAAACGTGAACTTTCCAATACATTTGCCTTGTCCACACAACACAACTTTTTTGAACGTGTCATGGCTAGTTCAAACCCTTTCTTAGCTAGACGTTGAATTTCTTCACGGGTATATTTACAGGTGTCAAAAGCAGTATTACCATTGTCTAAGCGACCGCGTTCTCCAAAATAGATTCCACCTGTAAGTTCTCTTAAAAATACCAAATCAGTTCCTTCGATACGCACTTGTTTTAATGGAGATTTATCCAGAAGAGAGGGAAAGGTAAAAGTTGGTCTTATATTGGCGAATAGGCCAAGTTTTTGTCGCATTTTTAATAGCCCTTGCTCTGGACGCACTTTAGCTGATGGGTCATTGTCAAATCTTGGATGCCCTATTGCACCAAATAATACCGCATCGGCCGCTAAACACACTTCATGTGTTTCCTCAGGATAAGGATCGCCTAGAGCATCAATGGCTGCTGCACCAGTTAGAGCAGAGGACCATTTTATTCTGTGATTAAATTTTTTTGCAATTGCATTTGAAACTTTTACTGCCTGATCTATGACTTCAGGTCCAATTCCATCACCTGCTAAAAGTGCGATTTTTAAATTCATTGATTTTAATTTAAAGAATATTGAGCATTTTTTCAGTCGCTTTGATAGCTGAAACAGTTTGATCTGAATCTAAACCTCGCGTTTTGAATTCATTTTTTTTTGATTTCCAAGTAATTGTGGTTTCGCATAGAGCATCCGAATTACTTCCAGGTGGTATGCGGACTGCGTAATCAATTAGCTTTGGTAAGTTAAGCTTTTGTTTCGCATAAATTTTATGCAAGGCATTCCAAAAGGCATCGTATTGACCATCTCCAGAAGCATTTTCTTCAAAATTTTTTCCATCAATTTGAATAGAAATACTTGTCGTAGGATTTAGACCTTTTGAGTGAGTCAGAACATAGGATTGTATTTTTACTTTGTCAGGAATGTTGTTGCCCAAAACATCAGAAATTATAAAAGGAAGGTCCTCGGCAGTAACCCGTTCTTTTTTATCACCCAACTCAATAATACGGGATGTAACTTTTTTTAATTCATCATTACTAAGTGTAAGCCCCAATTGCTGNAGATTTTTTTGAATATTGGCCCTNCCAGAAGTTTTTCCTAATGCATATTTTCTTTTTCGACCAAATCGTTCAGGAAGTAACTCGTTGAAATAAAGATTTTTTTTATGGTCTCCGTCAGCGTGAATCCCTGCTGTTTGAGTAAAAACATTATCTCCAACGACAGGTTTGTTTTCTGGAATTCTAAAACCAGTGAAAGTAGCAACAAGCTTGCTTACCTGATGAAGAACATTTTCATTGATGTTGATATTTGTACCAGGAATGAAATCATTAATTACAGCTACTACACTGGCTAGCGGTGCATTTCCTGCTCGCTCACCCATTCCATTTACCGTTAAATGCAATCCATTAATACCAGATTTAACAGCTTCTAAAGCATTGGCAACACTTAGGTCATAATCGTTGTGACCATGAAAATCAAAATGAATATTGGGATAACGATTTAAAATTTTATTGAGGTATAATGCTGTTTTTTCTGGAGTCAAAATTCCCAAGGTGTCGGGTAGTAAAACCCGTTTGATGGGTTGAGTCGCTAAAAAATCTAAATATTCAAATACATAATCTTCAGATCTTTGCATTCCATTGCTCCAGTCTTCAAGGTAAATATTTGTACTAACCCCATCATTTTCTGCTTTATCTATAGTATTAGCTATATTTTTAAAATGTTCTTTTGGAGTTTGTTTTAGCTGAAATTTTAAATGGTTTAAAGAGCCTTTTGTCAAAAGGTTTTGAACTTTGGCTCCAGCTTGTTTCATCCAATTTATTGACATACCGTTATCGACAAATGTAAGTACTTCAATCCTCTCGATTAAACCATAATCAGTCGCCCAACTAGTGATATTTTTCACTGCTTTGAACTCTCCTTCTGAAACGCGAGCGGAAGCTATCTCTATACGATCCACATTTAATTCTAGAAGTAATAATTTTGCAAGAGTTAGTTTTTCCAGAGATGTAAACGAAACCCCTGAGGTTTGTTCACCGTCCCTTAATGTAGTATCCATTATTTCAATGGTTTTCCTCATCTTTTCGTTTTCTTAAAGCGGTGTAGTTGAAGCAAATTTTTGAATATCAGTTTTGATATTACTTAAATAGTCAATATCATCGTAGCCATTCAAGAGATTTTCTTTTTTGTAGCTATTTATCTCAAAAAATTCAGATGCTTCAGCAGCACCCAAAGTAATTTTTTGATTGAATAGATCTACAGTAAGAGTAGTATTTGGATCTTGTTCAATAGACTCAAAGATTTGGGAAAGAAATTCAACTGAAACCTTAACCGGAAGCACCCCTACGTTAAGACAATTATTTCTAAAAATATCGGCAAAGAAGCTAGAGACAACAGATCTAAAGCCGTAATCGTAGATTGCCCAAGCAGCGTGTTCTCGGGAGGAACCTGAACCGAAATTATGCCCACCAACTAAAATTTTACCTTTATAAGCTGAATTATTTAAGACAAAATCAGTCTTAGGGGAATCATCTTGATTGAATCTCCAATCACGAAATAAATTATCGCCAAAACCTTTTCTTTCGGTTGCTTTCAAAAAACGTGCAGGTATTATTTGATCCGTATCGACATTTTCAATAGGTAAAGGAATTGCTGTACTAGTCAATATGTTAAAAGAATCGTATGGCATGAGTCATTAAATTAAAGTTCTTGGATCAGTTATTTCACCTGTGATTGCGGCTGCGGCAGCAACAAGTGGACTTGCAAGTAAAGTTCTCGATCCTGGGCCCTGTCTACCTTCAAAATTTCTATTGGAGGTACTTACAGCATATTTGCCCGCTGGAACTTTATCGTCATTCATTGCCAAACATGCCGAACATCCTGGTTCACGAAGTTTGAATTCTGCATTCTCAAAAATATCCAATAGTCCCTCCTCTTTGATGGCGTTCAAAACCTTGTGTGATCCTGGAACAAGCCAAGCCGTAACATTTTTGGCACGCTTATGTCCTCTGACAATACTTGCAAAAGCTCTAAAGTCTTCAATTCTACCATTAGTACAACTCCCTATAAAGACATAATCTATCTGTTTTCCTACCATTTGATCACCTTCTTTATAGCCCATATAATCTAGAGATTTTTCATAGGTTGTTTTACTTCCTTCTATTTCTGAAGCGGCTGGTATTGGTTTTGTAATGCTTATACCCATCCCCGGATTGGTTCCAAATGTTATCATTGGATCAATTTCAGATGCATTAAAACTGAACTCTTTGTCAAACGTAGCCATATTATCCGTATATAGTGTTTTCCAATAGGCCATTGATTTATCCCAATCAGCTCCCTTAGGGGTAAACTCTCTGCCTTTGATGTATTCAAATGTTTTGTCATCAGGAGCAATCATACCACCACGAGCTCCCATTTCAATGCTTAAATTACAAACTGTCATTCGACCTTCCATACTCAGTTCTTCAAAAACTTCACCTGCGTATTCTACAAAATAACCTGTGGCTCCAGAAGTCGTAAGTTTTGAAATTATGAATAAAGCTACATCTTTTGGAGTCACTCCTTTATTGAGAGACCCGTTTACAGTAATTCTCATTTTTTTTGGCTTCGACTGCATAATACACTGTGTGGCTAAAACCATTTCTACCTCGGAAGTACCAATTCCAAATGCAATAGCTCCAAATGCTCCATGGGTCGAAGTATGAGAATCTCCACAAACTATCGTAGCTCCGGGTTGAGTTATGCCGTATTCAGGTCCTACTACATGAACAATTCCATTTTTTTCATGTCCTAATCCCCAGTAGGTAATTCCATGTTTATTTGCATTTTCTTCAAGGGCTTTTAGCTGGTTTCTTGAAAGCGGATCAACCACTGGAAGGTGTTGGTTGATAGTTGGTGTATTGTGATCTGCAGTTGCAAATGTGCGTTCCGGGTACATAACTGGAAGTTTCCTATTCTTTAAACCTAAAAAAGCAACAGGGCTGGTCACCTCGTGAACCATATGACGATCAATGAAGAGAACATCAGGTCCTTGATTTATGCTTTCCAGAACATGAGAATCCCAGACTTTATCAAATAGGGTTTGTTTCATAAAATAATATTATGTTTATAAATTACTTGCTTCGATGATTTTGGGTAAATCCTCATCATTAATTCCTTTCTTTTGATCCGCAACAATTAGGAACTGCTTGTAGACTTTATCTAATTCTAATTTATCTAAGTCGTAACCAATGTTCTTCGCACGGAAGGCTAGTGCAGCTCTTCCGCTTCTTGCAGTCAGGACAATGGAAGATTCAGTAATGCCAACGTCTTTAGGGTCTATAATTTCGTATGTTTCTCTTTTTTTTATTACTCCATCTTGGTGGATTCCAGACGAATGTGCGAAAGCATTTGCTCCAACAATTGCCTTGTTAGGCTGCACTGGCATTGCCATACTTTCAGAAACTAATTTACTGATACCACTGAGCATCTCTGACTTAATTCGGGTATCTAAGTTTAGTTTTGGATGTTGACGCAATATCATAACAACCTCTTCAAGAGATGTGTTTCCAGCTCTTTCACCAATACCGTTAATAGTACATTCTATTTGTCGAGCTCCATTTTGAACTCCAGCAATTGAATTGGCTGTTGCTAATCCTAGGTCGTTATGACAATGACAGGATAATCTGGCTTTATGGATCCCTTTTACATTTTCCATCAAATACTTCATCTTTGCACCATATTCTTCAGGTAGACAATAACCTGTTGTGTCAGGAATATTAAGAACGGTTGCACCAGCATTAATTACAGCCTCACAAACCCTAGCAAGAAATTCATTGTCTGTTCTTCCTGCATCTTCAGCATAAAATTCAACATCCTCAACATAAGATTTTGCATATTTAACAGCAATTACTGCCTTTTCTAAGACCTCATCTGGAGTTAAATTAAATTTGAAGCGCATATGACTTTCTGAAGTTCCGATTCCAGTGTGTATTCTTGAAAGTTTTGCGTGTTTGATTGCTTCAGCAGCAACATCAATATCTTTTTTAACTGCCCTTGTAAGGCCACAAACCCTGGTATTTTTGACTAACTTTGAAATTTCTTTTACTGATTTGTAGTCTCCAGGACTTGAAATTGGAAATCCTGCCTCTAATACATCGACCCCCAAAAAATCAAGTTGTTCTGCTATAATGAGTTTTGTTTTATAATCAAGCTTGCACCCCGGCACTTGCTCACCATCACGTAGGGTAGTATCAAAAATTTCTACATTATCCATAAAAAAATAAACTCAATAAAATATCACAATACGAATTTAAATTAAAGCTCAAAATTGAGATAAAATCATTACTTTTACATTACAATATTCGATAGTATAATCTGTCACATAAAATACTAACAATTAGCAAATTACATTAAAACCCATTACAATGACAAGTGAACAGAAAGATAACTTGTTTGTACTTGTGAAATCCCTTACAAAGTCAGAAAAAAGACAGTTTAGATTGTATGTGGGTAGAATGGGTTCGAATGAAGACTCAAAATTTTTAAATCTATTTCAATTATTAGATAAAATAAATCGTTATGACGAAAGAGTAATTTTAAAAAGAGGGATTGTAACCAAACAACAATTATCAAATTTGAAAGCACATTTATACAAACAAATTTTGATAAGTTTGAGGATGAACCCTGCCCATAAAAATATACGAATTCAAATTAGAGAACAACTTGATTTTGCAACTATTCTTTATCAAAAGGGTTTATACAAGCAAAGTCTAAAAGTTCTTGAAAAAGCAAAAATTCAAGCCATAAGAAATGAAGAAAAATACAGTGCTTATGATATTGTTGAACTTGAAAAGGTAATTGAATCTCAATATATTACTAGGAGTTTAAGTAATCGTGCTGAAACTTTAATATTTGAAGCTGATCAACTAAGGATCCAAAATAATTTAGCTACACAACTATCTAATTTATCTCTTCAGCTATATGAAAGATTGATCAAAGCTGGATACGCAAAAAGCGATGAGGAGTTTAGAGAAATTACTCAGTTTTTTTATGAAAATCTACCCAAATTGAATTATGACGATCTAGGTTTTAGAGAAAAGTTATGGTATTATAAAGCACATGTATGGTATAGTTTCTTAACTCAAGATTTTCTTTCAACTTATCGCTATTCGTCAAAATGGATAGAAATGTTTGAAGAATCTCCTGGAACGATAGCAATTCATCCAGTTTTTTATCTAAAAGGAAATAATTATTTGATGGAAAGTCTTGCGCTTATCAAATATCCCTCAAAATTTAAAGAAGTTCTTCAACAGATGATTGTAAGAACCTCAAGTGATGAATTCCCTAAAAATGATAACTTAAAAGCGCTAATTTTTCAGTTCTATTATAGTAATAAACTCAATCTTCATTTTCTAGAGGGCAGTTTTGAAGAAGGTGTCGTTATTGTCCCT
>PAFO01000011.1 GCA_002705385.1 Flavobacteriaceae bacterium | reverse complement strand
AATTAATTTCATTTAAGTCGTTACCATTCTCAATTTCAACAACAATCCAATCAAATGCTTTAAATTTACTTTTTAAGTTTCCCATGGATAAAACATCATCTGTAGATCCATCAATTTGCTTTCCATTTAGATCTACGGTTGCGATTAAATTATCAATATTGTTTCCTGCTGCGTACATTAATGCCTCCCAGTTTTGACCCTCCTGCAATTCACCGTCTCCCATAAGAACATAAATGGTTTTAGGATCATTATTTAATTTTTTTGAAAGTGCAGCACCAATTGCCACTGAAAGCCCTTGTCCCAGTGAGCCTGAGGCGACACGAACGCCTGGAAGCCCCTCATGAGTGGTCGGATGTCCTTGAAGTCGAGAATCAATATGTCTAAAGGTGTTGAGCTCTGATATTGGAAAATAACCACTACGTGCTAAGGTACTATAAAATACAGGGGAGATGTGACCGTTTGATAAAAAGAAAATATCTTCGTTTTTACCGTTCATTGAAAAGGAACTTTTGTGATCCATGATTTCAAAATAAAGTGCTACAAAAAATTCAGTACATCCCAAAGAACCTCCAGGATGACCCGAATTTACTTTATGAACCATCCGTAAAATATCACGACGTATTTGAGTAGTAATGTTTTCTAAAGAATTGTTTTTGGTCATTTTTTAAATTTTTGAATAAAAGTAATCTTTCTATTCCTCTTATTATAGATAAAGTTATAGAGATAATTAACAATTGAAATCCACCTAAATTATTCTTGCATAATAGTATCTTTAACCAATGAAATTTGAACTTTATACGACTGATCAAAGCACTAAAGCCCGTGCAGGAACCATTACTACAAAACATGGTCAAATTCAAACGCCCATCTTTATGCCAGTAGGTACCTCAGCTACAGTAAAAGGTGTTCATCAGCGTGAATTAAAAGATGATATTAATCCTGATATTATACTTGGAAACACCTACCATTTGTATTTACGACCAGGAGTTGAAATTTTAAAGGAAGCAGGGGGNTTGCACGCATTTATGGGTTGGGANAAACCAATNTTAACCGATTCAGGNGGTTATCAAGTCTATTCNCTTTCAGCNAACAGAAANATNAANGAGGANGGGGTGAAGTTTAAATCNCACATNGACGGTTCTTACCACTTTTTTACTCCTGAACGTGCAATTGAAGTACAAAGAGCAATAGGTGCCGATATCATAATGGCATTTGATGAATGCGCACCCTATCCCTGTGAATACAACTATGCTAAGGCCTCTATGGAGAGAACCCATCGTTGGTTAAATAGATGTTTTAATACCGATAAGGTATTGCCACCCCTTTACGATTATGATCAAACATTGATTCCTATAATTCAGGGTAGTGTTTACAAAGATCTTAGAAAAGAATCAGCTCATTACATTGCTTCAATTGATGCACCTGCAAATGCAATCGGGGGACTTTCTGTTGGTGAGCCAGCTGAAGAGATGTATGCCATTACTGATGAGGTGTGTAATGTTTTACCAAAAGATAAACCCCGTTATTTGATGGGNGTAGGNACTCCTATTAATTTGTTAGANAATATTGCTCTAGGTGTNGATATGTTTGATTGTGTATTACCATCAAGAAATGCTCGAAATGGAATGTTNTTNACTGCTGAAGGNACNATTAATATTAAAAATAAAAAATGGGAAAATGACTTTTCACCTGTTGATTCTTCTAATTATTGTTATGTAGATTTAGACTACAGTAAAGCTTATTTAAGACACCTATTTACAGTAAATGANATACTAGGAAAACAAATAGCAACNNTNCATAACTTGAGTTTTTATCTTTGGTTGGTTCGTGAAGCTAGAAAACATATCTTAGCCGGTACTTTTTCCAATTGGAAAACAAAAATGGTTTGTCAAATGAAGCCTAGACTTTGAAAATGAAATTGATAGATTTTTATATCATCAAACGCTATATCGGGACTTTTTTAGTAATGATATTCATGTTTATTCCTATCGGGATAATGGTTGATGTAGCTGAAAAAATCGATAAGTTTAAAGAAAAAGAAGTTCCCTTGCTTGTTATAATGGAATACTATGTTGATTTTACATGGTATTTTGCCAATTTACTCTTCCCCATATTCTTATTTTTATCAGTAATTTGGTTTACTTCTAAGCTAGCGAACAACACCGAAGTAATCGCAATACTCAGTTCAGGTATTTCCTTTTTTCGCTATATAAAACCTTTTCTTCTTGCTGCAAGCTTTATAGCAATATTTGCTTTTTTTACAGGGATGTATATTGTTCCAAAATCTAATTTAGGTTTTAATGATTTTCGATATAAATACATTGTAAAAAAAGAAGCTAGAAATACAGATCAAGTTTATATGCAGATAAATGATGACGAATTTATTTACGTTAACAATTATGACCCAGTTCGCAAAAGGGCGACAAATTTTACCTTAGAACATTTTGAGGGGAATAGATTAGAATTCAAAATTCATTCAGAACGAATACGTTGGATTGAACGAGACTCTCTTTTTAGATTATCCAATTACAGTAAGCGAATTTTTAAAGGTGATAAAGAACTTTATGAGAAAATATCTAGGAAGGATACCATTTTTGATTTTGAAATAAATGATTTAGCTCCCGTTAATTATATTGCTGAAACACTGACCTATGGTGAGTTAAACGAATTTATTAAGGCTGAAAAAGAACGTGGATCTAATTTAATTAATAATCATTTGCTGGTCCGTCACAAACGCTGGAGTATTCCTGTGTCTGCTTTTATACTAACCTTAATAGCGGTTGCAGTAGCTTCATTTAAACGTAGAGGAGGGATGGGTGTAAATCTTGCATTTGGAATTACCCTAGGCTTTCTCTTCATCTTTTTTGATAAGATTTTTGGTGTACTTGTTAGTAAATCTACCTTTCCACCTTTTTTAGCCGCGTGGTTGCCACTTGGTATTTTTGGAATACTTGCTTTCTTTTTACTCCGCCATGCAAGACGTTAGGACCAAAAGCCTTCTGCACTATCATCTGATTGTATTTATTTTTGGATTTTCTTCCATTTTTGGAGCATTGTGTTCTTTAGATGCAATACCATTAGTTATTTACAGAATGTTCCTTGCTAGCTTGGGATTAGCAGTTTATTTTGTATTATTTCACCGTTCATACTTTAAATTAGACCGGTCTCTCTGGTTAAAAGTAGTTTTTGGAGGTGTTATTATTGGATTGCACTGGGTTACATTTTTTCACGCAATAAAAGATGCTGGAGTTTCACTTACTTTAAGTATGATGGCTACAGGCGCATTTATTACCGCTATACTTGAACCCTTAATTAAAAAAAGAAAAGTTTTAGCCTATGAATTACTTTTCGGAGGAATAATCTCNCTGGGAGTGGGACTTATTTTTCAGGCTGAATTTGAACATTTGTATGGNATTAGTATAGCTTTAATNTCAGCTTTTCTTTCTTCANTTTTCACAATTTTAAATNCTCANATGGTNAAACAAGGTCGTGCAATTACACTATCTTTTTATGAACTCCTCGTAGGAACTATTGTNGGNATTACTTTTGTNTTTNTTTCAGGACAATATAACTCAACAGATTTCGAGTTACAACAATTGGATATTCTTTGGATTTTAATGATTGCTTGGGTTTGCACCTCCTATGCTTTTAATATTTCCATTAAAGTTATGCAGCATTTATCTCCGTTTACAGTTATGCTGATTATCAATCTAGAGCCAGTATATGGCATTCTGCTTTCACTTGCTATTTTGGGAGAGGAGGAATTAATGAGTNTTCGATTTTATATCGGTTTTCTNATAGTTTTGGGTACGATTTTATTAAATGGTATNTATAAAANACAAAAACAAACGGTNTAGATTGANNTCAATTGCAAAGAATTTTTACATTTGCTTTAACAAATTTATTTATGGAGTATTTAGAGTTTGAATTACCTATTAAGGAATTGAATGACCAGCTCAATAAATGCAAGCTTATNGGTGACGAGAGCAAAATTGATGTTAGTGAGACTTGCGAGCAAATTCAGAAAAAACTAAAAAAAACNAAAGAGGATATATACGGAAACCTCACACCTTGGCAACGTGTTCAGCTTTCAAGACATCCATCAAGACCTTTTACATTAGATTATATAAAAGCTCTTTGTGGTGATTCTTTTCTCGAACTTCACGGCGATAGAAATATTCTTGATGATAAGGCCATGATTGGTGGTTTAGGAAAAATTGAAGACCAATCATTCATGTTNATNGGAACACAAAAAGGGTATAACACCAAAACACGCCAGTACCGTAATTTTGGAATGGCAAATCCTGAAGGCTANAGAAAAGCATTACGNTTAATGAAATCAGCNGATAAGTTTGGTATNCCAATTGTAACTTTTATTGATACTCCAGGNGCATTTCCAGGTTTAGAAGCCGAAGAACGNGGNCAAGGAGAAGCAATTGCTCGAAANATATTCGAAATGATGTCTATTTCAGTACCAATTNTAGTTGTGATTATTGGNGAGGGTGCTTCTGGAGGAGCNCTGGGTATAGGNGTTGGAGATAAAATTTTCATGCTAGAAAANACCTGGTATTCTGTTATTTCTCCNGAATCATGTTCTTCTATANTNTGGCGAAGNTGGGAGNATAAAGAAACAGCTGCTGAAGCCTTGAAATTNACTCCCAAAGACATGCTTAAATTGAANCTTATTGATAAAATAATAAAGGAGCCCCTTGGAGGTGCTCATTATGATCATAATGAAACTTTTGAAGCAGTAAGAAAAGAGTTNGTTTCAACGTTTAAAAAATTNGNCAAATTAAGCCCTGAAAAAAGAATTNAACAACGNCGTGATAAGTTTATAAAAATGGGNAATTATAAGAGNTAATGNTTTTTTAGGTTATTAACATTTCAANANTACTTATAAACATATANCTCTTTATACTTAGAGGATATTCTNCACNAAACAGNNCTTGTCTATTTNCTTAAAGCGTGTAANTTAGATTCATGGAAAAAAAGCAGTCAAGAGATTTGTNAAAAGGACAAAATCCAGTNGTTATTAANCTNAAACAAGGGAAGATNCCACCTCAAGCTCTCGAACTTGAGGAGGCTGTTTTAGGAGCAATGCTTATNGATAAAAAGGGATTGGACGANGTCATTGATTTAATNCAACCNGATGCCTTTTACAAAGTAGCNCATCAAANAATTTTTGANGCTATTTTCCAACTTTTTCANGATTCCCAACCGATAGATCTATTGACTGTATCGTCTGAACTNAGAAAAAGAGGAAAGCTTGAGAGTNTAGGNGGGGAGTTTTATTTGGTTCAACTATCTCAACGAGTTGCTTCTTCTGCTCANATAGAATTTCATGCCCGAATTATACTTCAAAAGTTTATTCAGCGAAGNTTAATAAAAATTTCAAATGAAATAATTGAAAGTGCATATAAAGATTCAACAGACGTATTTGATTTACTAGATGAAGCNGAGTCAAAATTATACGACGTTACNCAAGGAAACATAAAAAAGTCTTCAGAATCTGCTCAAAATCTAGTANTAGAGGCAAAAAAGAAAATTGAAGAAATTTCTAAACGNGACGGGCTAAGNGGAGTGAGTACAGGTTTTGAAAAGTTAGACAAACTAACTTCAGGTTGGCANCCTAGTGATTTGATTATTATTGCAGCACGTCCNGGTATGGGTAAGACNGCATTAACTCTTTCAATGGCAAGAAATATTGCGGTTACANAACAGATTCCTGTAGCGTTTTTTTCACTGGAAATGTCATCAATACAGTTAATCACTAGANTGATTTCNTCTGAGACAGGNTTGTCTTCTGAAAAACTTCGNACAGGAAAATTAGNAGATCANGAATGGCAACAGCTTAATGTTAAAGTTAGTGATTTGGAAAAAGCTCCNTTATTNATTGATGATACCCCTTCACTTTCCATTTTTGACCTAAGAGCNAAAGCTCGNCGATTGGCTTCTCAGCATGGAATCAAATTGATTGTAGTTGANTACCTNCAACTGATGACTGCAGGGACATCTAATAAATNAGGGAATAGAGAACAAGAAATCTCNACCATATCAAGAAATTTAAAAGCTTTNGCNAAAGAACTTGATNTCCCCGTAATTGCTCTATCACAGCTTTCAAGGGCTGTNGAAACAAGAGGGGGTACGAAACGTCCAATGTTATCGGATTTAAGAGAATCAGGAGCTATAGAACAAGANGCTGATATAGTNTCCTTTATTTATCGTCCAGAATACTACAACATTGATGAATGGGATGATNATGAGCGAACNCCTTCGGATGGACAAGCCGAGTTTATAGTGGCTAANCATAGAAATGGTGGGTTGGATAGTATTAGACTTAAATTTATTGCACATTTAGGAAAGTTTGAGGATTTGGACAGTTTNGATTCTCCNTTNGAATTNCAGTCTAAAATGAACCCAAATGAAACGGATATNCNNAATACAAGATTNCCCTATCCNGACGANNNTCNTANAGGGTTAGACGATGAAGATNACGCTCCTTTCTAGCTTAAAATNTTAGNTGCATNAAAATATCNGTTTGANTGTCGTTTCCCAATTGAAATATATGAGAGTCAAAAGCTTNTAANCCTTTTTTTTNATAAAACTTTAATGCTTTATGATTAAATTCCCATACACCTAACCACATCAGTTTGTAACCTTTTCCCTTCCCTATTTCTATAGCTTTGTTGAAAAGCTGAGTACCCAATCCTCTTCCTTGATATGCTTTTAGAATATAGATTCTTTCAATTTCAAAAGCTTTTCCTTTAAGAACTAATTCCTTTTGAGCGTCTTTAAAATTTAATTTCAAATATCCTACTAATACTTCATCACAATAGGCAAAGTAAAAAAAGGTATTTCTATCTGAAAATTCCNCATTCAATTTTTTTTTACTAAGCTTATGTTTAAGATAAATAGCCATATTATCCTTAGTATTTTTGGCTTCAAAAGTTTCTTTGAAGGTCTGAACTGAAATAGTNTGTAGTTTTTCTAATTCNGTTNTTTTAGTAGGTCGTANATAAAATTTAAANGANNCCAAACNANTAAATCTTTATNCCNATNACTTCCATAGNTGTTTGCAATTGAATTGNGTTTTNAAATTGAATNGTNTGAATCCCNAATTTNTGAGCTGCTTTAATATTCCTNTTATTATCATCAATAAAAAGAGTTTTTTTTGGATTTAANTGATAACGATCTAAAGTAATTTGATAAATATCCANAAANGGTTTACGAGTCTTTTCAGTTCCNGAAACAACAATACCCTCAAACCAATGTAAAAANTCAAAACGTTTNAGAGCAATAGGAAATGTCTCTGCACTCCAGTTAGTTAATGCAACGACNTTATANTNAGGGTTGNCAACCAGTCTTTTTAAAATGGCAACTGNNCCATCGATTTGACCACCAAGCATTTCTTCCCANCGATCGTAAAANATTCGAATNAATTGCTCATATTGGGGGAAAAGTTTAATTCTATCAGCNGAAGCTTGGGCTAAAGGATAGCCTNCATCTTGATTNTCATTCCAGTCAAATGTGCATATTTCATNAAAAAACCANTGCATNTTTTTTCGATTACCATCAAAAACATCTAAGTACANATATTCAGGATTCCAATCGACGAGTACTCCTCCTAGATCAAAAATGACATTTTTTATTGCATTCATAATTAGTCTTTAGTTTCTTGTCCAATTGACATTAGATAGGCTTTTAAAAAGGGATCAATTTGACCATTCATCACTCCATCAACATCAGTTATTTCGTGTTGTGAACGTATATCTTTAACCAACTTATAGGGGTGCATCACGTAATTTCTAATCTGAGAACCCCATTCTATTTTCTTTTTTGAAGCTTCTATTTCATCTCGTGCTGCATTCTTTTTTTGTAATTCAATTTCATACAATTGAGAACGTAGAAGTTGCATCGCCTTATTTTTATTTTCGAGTTGAGAACGAGTCTCTGAGTTTTCAATAATAATACCTGTGGGATGGTGTCGAAGTCGGACTGCAGTTTCTACCTTATTTACATTTTGCCCCCCAGCACCGCTAGCGCGCATGGTTTCCCAAGTGAAATCTGCTTGGTTGATATCAATTTCTATACTTTCATCAGCTAGTGGATAAATATAAACCGAGGCAAAGGAGGTGTGTCGTTTTGCATTGCTATCAAAGGGTGAGATCCGTACTAATCTGTGAACACCATTTTCACCTTTGAGCCAACCGAAAGCATAATTTCCCTCAATTTCTAAAGTTACTGTCTTAATACCTGCTACATCTCCTGCTTGATGGTTGAGTTCTTTGAGTTTAAATCCTTGCTTTTCACCCCACATCATATACATACGCATTAGCATGGCTGCCCAATCACAACTTTCTGTTCCTCCAGCACCAGCAGTAATTTGGAGTACAGCACTGAGATCATCACCTTCTTCAGAAAGCATGTTTCGGAATTCNACATCCTCTAGACGCGAAAGAAGGATTTCATAATGTGATATAACCTCTTTGGTTTCGGCATCACCACTTTTTTCAAATTCCATTAGAACCTCTAAATCCTCAATACCCTGTTTTATGAATTTATAATCGGTTATCCATTTTTTGAGTCCCCGCATTTGCTTAATATGTAGTTCTGCTTTTTTTGGGTCATCCCAAAAGTTGGGAGCTAAGGTTTTTTCCTCTTGATTTTGAATTTCAATTTCTTTCGCATCAATGTCAAAGATATCGCCTTAGGGAACCCAAACGTTCCATTAGGTCTTTGTATTGCTCATTTGTAATCATGTATACCTCTTTCTACAAAAATAGTAGAATAATGCATTTAAGTTTGCGGATTTAATCCAAAATATGGTTTTGTTAAAAAAAATATTCATCGGTTAATAATTTTAATTCAACACTAAAAAAGGTCTCAATTGTTTTTACTAGTTTTAGCTTTATAAAAGGAAAATGATATGAATAGAGTGTTTGCTTTTGCATTGAGTTTTATTTTGTTTGCGTATAGTGTTAATGCCCAATCAAAAAAAAGTAGAAATAATGATCCCAAAAACATCTCGATCATAGAGCAATCAAAATCCTTCAAAGGATATTTTGATTTTTATTATCATGAAGAAACGGATAAAATATTTTTAAAAGTTACTGAAACAGAACAAGAATTCTTGTATGTAAATAGTCTAAGTCAGGGAATAGGAAACAATGATATTGGATTGGATCGTGGACAATTAGGAAATGAACGTGTTGTTTATTTTTCTAAATTTGGTAATAAATTATTACTAATTCAGCCGAATTTACGCTACCGATCTAGTTCTAACAATCCTCAAGAACAACGTTCCATTAAAGAAGCCTTTGCAAAGTCAGTACTGTTTGGTTTTTCCATAGTTAAAAGTCTTACTGATGGTTACCTGATCGATTTGACACCCTTTTTGATGGAAGATGCTCATGGTGTCTCAAAAAGACTCAAGAATTTAGGAGAAGGTATTTTTAAAATTGATAANAATCGNTCAGCAGTTTATTTAGAAAGAACAAAAGCCTTCCCTAAAAATATTGAATTCGACATTTTANTAACTTTCTCTGGGGAAAGTTCAGGAAGTATGTTAAGGACTGTAACACCTAAACCAANTGCAGTAACGGTTCATCAACACCATTCCTTTGTNTCNTTACCCGATAANAACTANAAAANAAGAGNATTTGATCCTCGTTCAGGNGTAAATGCTTTGACCTATTACGACTATACAACACCTGTNAGTATGTCAACCAAAAAACAAGTAATCTACCGTCATCGATTAGAAAAAAAAGANCCAACAGCTNCGGTTAGCGAAGCTGTAGATCCNATANTTTANTACCTTGANAACGGAACTCCNGAACCAGTACGCTCAGCTTTNNTTGAAGGAGGNATATGGTGGAATCAGGCATTTGAGAGTATTGGTTTTAAAAATGCCTTTCAAGTGAAAATANTGCCTGATGATGCCGATCCTTTAGATATCCGTTACAATGTGATTCAATGGATTCATCGGTCCACACGTGGGTGGAGTTATGGCTCAAGTGTTTCCGACCCGCGCACAGGAGAAATTATAAAAGGACATGTGAGTTTAGGAAGCCTCCGCATTCGCCAAGACTTTATGATTGCATTAGGCTTAACACAAGACCCTTTTGCTAAAGATAATGACAAAAGCAAAGATGCTTTGGCATTAGCATTGGCTCGTATCCGGCAACTATCTGCTCATGAAATAGGACATACATTGGGCTTTGCTCATAACTTTTCTGCAAGTGCTAATAATAGAACTTCTGTAATGGATTATCCTCATCCAAATTTAAGTTTAAAGGAAGGGAAAATAGACTATTCAAATGCCTATGAAATAGGAATAGGTGATTGGGACAAGGTCAGTGTAGCTTATGCTTACAGTGACTTTTCTGATGACGTTGATGAAGATAAAGCCTTAAATTTGATTCTTGAAAATAGTTCTCGAGATGGACATCGATTTATAACTGATTTCGATGCACGTCCTATCGGTGGTGCTCATCCTACGGCACATTTATGGGACAATGGAAGTGTAGCTTTTGAGGAATTGAATAAATTACTCGAAATAAGAGAGATTGCACTAAACAAGCTTTCTTTAGATCATTTAAGAAATGGTGAGCCATACAGTATATTAGAAGATCGTTTGGTACCCATGTATCTTCTTCATCGCTATCAGGTTGAGGCGGTGGTTAAATTAATCGGTGGGTTAGATTATGATTATGGGGTGAAAGGTCCTGTAGTATACGAAACCAAAGTGGTAGACGCAACCATTCAACGTAATGCTTTAAAAGCCTATTCTAATGTTTTGATGCCCGAAGCCTTAATTATTCCTTCCCATCTGAGAAGTTTTCTGCCACCACGATCTTTTTCAAATCCTAGAACTAGGGAAAATTTTCTTTCGCAAAGCGGTGTTGTTTTTGATTATTTAGGTATTGCTAATAGTCTTAGTAATACTTTATTGGAAATGTTATTACACCCAGAACGCGCCAATCGTTTAGTTACACAATATGGATTTGATCAAAATCAATTGGGTCTTGAGGAAACTTTAAGTGCATTGATTTCGTCCCACTTCAAAGTAAGGTATCGAGATGGACATGAACAACAACTGAATGAAGTTGTTAAGGCAAATCTTTTAAAACAATTAATGCATTTAGGACAGAATCCAGTGTCTAATTCTATTGTTAAAGGTCTAGTTTATCAAGAATTAATTAGTTTGGATCAGTGGTTAGCTGGACAATCAAACTTAGATTTTGTAGATGTTTACCGTATGGAAATTGATAATTATTTTGACGATCCAAAAGGTTTTGTTCCACCTGTGTCTAAAAGATTACCTGATGGTTCTCCTATTGGATCTTTTTCCTGTGATTATTAATAATATGCAAGCAAACTTAATTAGCGATACTGTAACTCAACCATCCGAAGGAATGCTGGATGCCATGTTTTCTGCTTCAGTAGGTGACGATGTTTTTAAAGAAGATCCTTCAGTAAATTCTCTTGAAGAAGAAGTGGCTTCACTTTTTGGAAAGGAAGCTGCACTTTTTTTCCCATCAGGCACGATGACCAACCAGACAGCAATTAAATTACACACACAACCAGGAGAACAACTAATATGTGATCATTATTCCCACGTTTATCATTACGAAGGGGGNGGNGTGAGTTTTAATTCTGGAGTTTCTTGNCGATTANTTNAAGGNGATCGTGGAAGAATTTCAGCAGATTTAATAGCTGATGCAATTAATCCTCCAGATTTTTATCACAGCCCAAAATCTTCTTTAGTAAGTCTTGAAAATACNACNAATAAAGGTGGGGGTGCGATTTATNATTTTTCAGAAATTNAAAAAATTAAAGAACTTTGTGACCTTAATNAATTGGCATTACATCTNGATGGAGCNAGACTTTGGAATGCTTTGGAAGTGACCCAGAGAAGCCCAAAAGATTACGGAANTTTATTTAACACNATTTCCTTATGTTTTAGTAAAGGCTTAGGNTGTCCAGTAGGNTCTGTTCTTNTAGGTTCAAANTCAGATATTGAAGAAGCGCTAAGGATTCGAAAGGTATTGGGNGGCGGTATGCGTCAAGCTGGATATCTAGCAGCAGCNGCAAGTTANGCNCTTAAGAANCATAGGGNTGATTTAAAAAANGACCANATAAAAGCTCATGAAATTGCTAAAACTCTTAAGACATTACANTTNATTGATNATGTGGCTCCGGTTGAAACAAATATTNTAATTTTCTCTTTGATNTCNAGTGAAGATGAAAATCAATTCATTAAANAANTGAGAGCAAAAGGNATCTTTTTCATTTCCCTTGGAAAAGGAAAATTAAGAATGGTTACCCACCGCGATTATACAGATGCACAACACGATTATGTGTTGACAACTTTAACCAAATTAAACTAAGATGAACTACAAAAGATTGATTTTAATACTGATTTTTAAAGTATCAATTTTTGCATGCAAAAAAAACACACCAATGAATTTTGACAAAAGCATTGAGCCACCATTGGCTGAAAAATCACCTTTTCAATTAAAAAAACATGACGATATCAGAATTGACCAATATTATTGGTTGCGTGAGCGTGAGAATCCTGAGGTGATTGATTACCTAGAAAGAGAAAACGATTATTATCAAAAAATGACTCAGGATACTGAATCATTTAGAGACGATCTTTTTGATGAATTAAAAAATAGAATTAAACAAGAAGATAATTCAGTCCCTTATTTCTATAATGAATACTGGTATATTACTCGTTTTGAAAAGGGCAAACAATACCCTATTTATACTCGGAAAAAAGATTCATTGACTGCTGCTGAAGAAATTATTTTTGACTGCAATAAAATGGCTGAAGGTCATGAATATTTCAAATTGGTTGGCATGAATATCAGTCCAGACAATACCAGAGCAATCTATGGTATTGATACAGAGTCCAGAAGAAAATACACCCTATATGTGAAGGATTTATTGAGTGGAGAGGTCTTGGAAACAAAAATTACAAACACATCTGGAGGATCGGCATGGGCTCTTGACAACCAACACTTCTTTTACGCAAAAAAAAATATTGAAACCTTGCGAGCAGAATGGATTTATAGACACAACGTAGCTGCTGCTTCTGATGGAGATGAATTGATTTTTCATGAAAAAGATGAAACTTTTTCTGTGGGGGTGGGAGAGAGTAAGTCTCATGAATACATTATGATCTCATCTTATAGCACCCTCACATCAGAATATCAATTTTTGGATTCTAAGGATCCTCTTGGCAAATTTAAAATAATTCAGCCCAGAACACGAGGACTCGAATATAATGTTGCGCAATACGAAGATCATTTTTATATCTTAAATAACCACAATGGTGCAACAAATTATAAAATCTCAAAAGTGCCAATTTCAAATCCAGGAGTTAGTAAATGGGAAGATTTGATTCCACATAGCAAAGAGATTCTCATCGAAGATTTTGAAATTTTTAAAGACCACTTTGTTGTCTCTCAACGGNAAAATGGATTAACATCAATTCGTATTAAACGATGGGACGAAACAATAGANTATTTCCTTCCTATTGATGGCGAGACNTACAATNTATATAGTTCATATAATCCTAGTTTTAAAACAACCAAGTTTCGNTTTGGATTNACCTCCTTAAGCATTCCTAGAAGTGTTTATGAATTTGATATGGAAACTCANAAAAAAATACTCTTAAAACAACAGGAAGTAATGGATNCTGATTTCAATCCAAAAAATTATGAAGAAAAAAGATTATGGGCCANNGCTCGTGACGGAAANAAAATTCCTATTTCATTGGTTCACCATAAAAANACTATACCTTCAGANGACACACCTCTTTATCTTTATGCATATGGCTCTTACGGAGCGACTATTGATCCTGGNTTTTCAAGTAGCCGTTTAAGTTTNCTTGACCGNGGCTTTATTTTTGCGATAGTACATGTAAGAGGAGGGGAGTACCTTGGAAGAAATTGGTATAAAAATGGAAAGCTTTTTAAAAAGAAAAATACNTTTTATGACTTTATTGATGCATCTNAATTTTTAATTGATTCAAAGATGACAAGTGCTTCTCACCTTCATGCTGTAGGAGGTTCTGCTGGAGGACTTTTGGTTGGTGTTGTTGCNAATGAGGCNGGAGAACTTTANCGNAGTATTATTGCTGCTGTTCCTTTTGTTGATGTTATNACNACAATGCTTGACGAAACAATTCCATTAACTACTGGAGAATANGATGAATGGGGAAATCCAAATAAAAAAGAATATTATGATTATATGATTTCATATTCCCCATACGACAATGTAATANCTAAAGAATATCCAAATATGTTGGTCACAGCTGGATANCATGATTCACAGGTTCAGTATTGGGAGCCAGCTAAATGGGTAGCAAAGCTTCGNGATCTCAAGACAGATTCAAATNTTTTATTTTTGGATACTAATATGGAAGCTGGTCATAGTGGTTCATCNGGTAGATTTGAAGCTTTGAAAGATATCGCAAAACANTACACNTTTATNCTTCATTTAGAGGGAAAGACAGACTAATTTTTTTTATTAAATTTNCAACANCTTTTTAGAATCATAAANTATGAACCATTCATNNAATACCTATCANAACATTCTTGAATTGATAGGTAATACACCCCTNATTAAATTAAAAAATAGTGTTNNGGGTTANAATGGNAAGTTTTTTGCAAANTTNGAAGCTTTTAANCCAGGCCATTCCAATAANGANAGAATTGCAATTCATATCATAGAGGAAGCTGAAAAACNAGGAATTTTAANGCCTGGNNATACCGTAATNGANACNACTTCAGGNAATACCGGATTTAGTCTAGCTATGGTTTGTATGATTAAAGGGTACAACTGCATTCTGGCAGTTAGCTCAAAGTCATCCANNGANAAAATNAATATGCTNNGTGCNATGGGAGCTCAAGTTCATGTCTGNCCTGCAAATGTTCCTNCTGACGATCCNAGATCGTATTATGAGGTAGCAAAAAGATTGNNTTCTGAAATTAATGATTCTGTTTACATCAACCAATATTTCAATGACCTCAATGTGGAAGCCCATTACCGTTNTACCGGACCTGAGATNTGGAAACAAACNAAAGGTAAAATCACTCATTTGTTTGCCTGCAGTGGAACTGGTGGTACTATTTCTGGNTCTGCTAAGTTTTTGAAAGAACAAAATNCTGANATTAAAATTATNGGGGTAGANGCTTATGGCTCNGTTCTCAANAAATATCATGAAACTCAAGAGNTAGATCCAGATGAAATTTATCCTTATCGAATTGAGGGTCTTGGAAAAAATTTAATNCCNACNNCTACTCATTTTGANNTGATTGATCGTTTTGAGAAAGTAACTGACGAAGANAGTGCACATACTGCAAGAANTATTACGCGTTCTGAGGGAATNTTTGTAGGCTATACCTCAGGTGCNGCNATGCAAGCTGTCCANCAATTAGCGAAAGAANATTATTTTAGTAAAGACAGTCATGTTGTTGTAGTTTTTCCNGATCATGGTTCTCGATATATGAGNAAGATTTATAGNGAAAAATGGATGGCAGAACAGGGCTTTTTTGACTCAGATAATGAATCNCANCAATACATAGAATATATTAATGATCAAGTTTNAAAAAAATGAGAGATTTATTTCANAGAATACATGAGAATAAAGGACCANTAGGAAAATGGGCNTCTCANGCAGAAGGTTATTTTGTTTTCCCAAAATTAGAAGGTCCAATCGCTAANAGAATGAAATTTAAGGGAAAAGAAGTGATTACTTGGAGTGTAAATGATTACCTCGGCTTGGCAAATTTACCNGAAATNCGCAAAGTAGATGCCGAGGCGGCTGCTGAATTTGGATCAGCNTATCCTATGGGNGCTAGNATGATGTCTGGCCATACGGAACTCCANGANCAACTGGAAAATGAACTNGCCTCTTTTGTAGANAAGGANTCNGCTTACCTTTTAAATTTTGGCTATCAAGGAATTTTGTCAACAGTGGATACACTTGTAGGGAAAGANGATGTNATTGTTTATGATGTTGATGCNCATGCNTGTATCGTTGANGGGGTNCGTTTGCATCTAGGGAAACGCTTTACTTACAAACANAATGACGTAGAAAGTCTTGAAAAAAATTTACAACGNGCTACNAAGGTNGCAGAGCAAACNGGTGGTGGAATANTGGTAATTTCAGAAGGAGTTTTTGGAATGCGTGGTGAACAAGGNAAATTAAAAGAAATAGTTGCNTTAAAGAAGNAGTACAATTTCCGCTTTTTAGTTGATGATGCACACGGTTTNGGAACTNTAGGTGAAAATGGTAAAGGAGCTGGNAATGAACAAGGCATTCAANNCGATATTGATGTTTATTTTGCAACTTTTGCGAAATCAATGGCTTCTACAGGGGCATTTGTTGCCGCTAACAAAGAAATNNTNGATTATTTGAANTACAACATGCGTTCACAAATGTTTGCAAAATCNCTTCAAATGCAATTGGTTAAAGGNGCTTTAAAGCGTCTGGATATTTTGCGTACTCGACCAGAATTTAAAGCTAAACTTTGGGANAACGTAAANGCTCTTCAAAACGGTCTGAAAAANAAAGGATTTGANATTGGNACTACTCAAAGTTGTGTAACNCCTGTTTANCTAAAAGGGAGTATNCCTGANGCTATGGCNTTGGTTAAAGATTTACGNGAAAATTATGGAATCTTTTGTTCAATTGTTGTTTATCCTGTAATTCCAAAAGGNTTAATTCTACTTCGCTTGATTCCAACTGCTTCNCATACNCTAGAAGATGTTCAANTAACTTTNGATGCATTTGCTGGAATACGTGAAAAACTTGAAAATGGTANTTATAAAANATTGTCAGAATCGGTAAAGGCACTTTAGTTTATANTGCTTNCTTAATCATTNAGCATTACGGGCATTACAAGTAANGTNANATNTTCNCCTTCAATAGTATGATCCATNGGTGNTAANATTCCTGCTCTATTGGGTAANGACATAGATAATTTTACATCATTACANTCCATATTGTTNAGCATCTCTATCAAAAATCTTGAATTAAANCCAATTTGTATGTCATCTCCTTGATAATCACATTCTAGACGCTCTTCGGCACTATTACTATANTCGAAGTCCTCTGCTGAGATTTGAAGTGCTGCACCAGCNATTTTCAAGCGAATTTGATGTGTTGTTTTGTTAGAAAAGATACTGACACGTCGAACAGAATTTAAAAAGTTAACACGATTTACTTGCATTTGGTTAGGATTTTCCTTTGGAATTACTGCTTCATAATTTGGATATTTTCCATCTATTAATCTACATGTAAGAATGGAATCTCCAAAAGCAAATTGAGCATTTGTTTCATTGTATTGAATTACAATTTCATCTGTTATACCTTGTAAAATTCCCTTGATAAGCTGTAATGGTTTTTTGGGCATAATGAATTCGGAAACAATATCAGAAACAGTATCTGTCCTAGTATATTTTACAAGTTTATGAGCATCTGTTGCTACAAAAGTTAAACCTGAATTAGAAAATTGGAAGAATACACCACTCATCACTGGTCTTAAGTCATCATTTCCACTTGCAAATAAAGTGCTGTTTATAGCTGTATGCATTAAGCTAGAAGGNACAGTAGTAGTTTTAGCATCNGTNANTTGNACAGCTTTAGGAAACTCTTCTCCAGGCACGTAAGCTAAAGCATATTTTCCGTTATTNGCGCTNATTTCAACAGTGTTTTTATCTGTTTTCANGAATGTTAANGGTTGTTCNGGAAAGGTTTTAAGNGTATCNAGCAATAAGCGAGCTGGTANTGCTAAGCAGCTATTGCTTTCCGATTCAACATCTAATCGNGTTGAAAAAGTTGTTTCCAAATCAGATGCGGAAAGAGTTAAGNTGTTTCCTTTTATNTCAAACAAAAAATTATCTAAAATTGGTAGGGTATTGGTATTGTTNATAACTCCCCCTAACATTTGAAGCTCTTTNAGAAGTGCGGCACTTGAAACGATAAATTTCATTTGTAATTCTGAATTAATTANATTTTANGAAAAAAANTNNNNGTTTAGNGTNGTTAATCAACCTTATTTAAATGATCNTTAACTTCAACNTCAAATATATTTTAAATGCTTTGATTCTTAAAACAAACTTATTAACATTCAGCTCAATAAATGTTTACTTCTTTTTCTTTGGACAAACCATCCAAAAATAATTGATATTAATANAGGGCCTATTANNATTACTAGNTTCCAAATANTGNCTNTANCAGCAATCTTTTGNGAATCTAGATANGCAAAATTCCATTTTTTTTGGCGTATCATTAACCCTTGTTNNTTTCCAGTTAAATAATGAANAGAATTTATTAAAAGCTGTTTGTTTGCATAATAATTANTCGTCCATTTGTCATAACCCAATTCTATTGGAGCACCTTTGTCAATTTGATTTTCCCCTATANTTCCATCTGAAAAAACTATAATCTTATGACTTCCTTCCTCCTGATGTTTATNATAATTAATNGGNCTAATTCGATTCGCAAAAAGAGACTTATTATACCCTTCNGCCAAGATTCCAAGAATTTTTGAAGGTTCATTGTATTTATTTGGCTGAATTTTTTGGGTAGCTTGTTCTAACGAAAGTAAGGAAGGGACTCCGTCTGTTTTAGTAAAAGCCGAAGTTTGTAATAAGACTTTTTTACTCAAATTATTTGTCAATGAGTCTAAAGAACTGGCAAATTGAGTCAGAACTGGACCCACGCTTTGACCAATTATATTAGACTCGGGGATAGGTAAGGGGTAATAAGGCCAAGGGTAAGGAACGTATTGGGTGTTTTTTTGGTTTCCTCTTGCTAAAACCAGCGGCGCACAATAAAGATCTTGAACCAACACTTTGTTAAGTCGAATTCCAAGATTAAAAAAATAATCATCTAAATTTAAGTCCAAAGGAAATCCATAGGCTGTACCTGAGTTTTTAAATAAGCTGTCACGGTTAATTCCAATTCCATTGATCATCCAAAGAATTCCGCCCCCATGCAATTCATATTGATCAAATATGTATTTTTCTTCCTGACTGAAAGGTTCGTTTGGGTTGCTTATAAGAAGAGCATCAAACCGTTTAAGGTTATTTAAACTTTGAAGTGGAGTAGTCTTAGGATTTTTTAAATCAAATGAGGCTAAGTTATAGTAGGGTTTGAGTGACTGAAGCATATCAGCCAATTTTAAATTTTCAGAGGTTTGATGTGAAGTTAAAACAGCTAAATTTGGTTTTTCTTTGAGGGTAACTTTTTGAATACCATCTAAGATTAAATATTCTATCTGCTCAATTGAACGAGTAATTTTATCACGTTCTGTATCTCCAAATTGCTTATCTAATAGAAAAACACGTTCCGAAACTTCACCGTAGTTGATAATCATCCATGGGAATACGGTGCTTTCACTTTGCTTGCCTTCTTTAGTTTCAATCACTATTTCAGGAGACATTCCNTANCTTAGCATTTCTTGAANAACNTGCTCATTCGAACCAATTTCNTTNGGGTTATTAAATTGAATAATAAGTTCATCTGTGTGAAATTGCATTTGATTGAGTAAAACATTTAATTCTCTCCANAAGTCACGGTATAAACCTGGCANCTCGCCGGNAAGAAAAGCATCAATTCGCAAGGGNCCCTCTAAGGNCTCTAATTNNANAATAGTTGTNTCTGATAGANTGTATCGCTGGTCAGCTGTAAGGTCTTTTTGAATCGAAAANTCCTGACTTANNNNTACANAAAGAAGTGTTNNCAGCAATANAAAAAGGGGTTTTTGAAAGNTTCGCATTTAACNTTTCTTTTTTTGAATGANTTGAACTCCTAGGAGAAAAAANGTTATNGAAAGACCTANAAAATATAAAANATTTTCAAGAGCAATTACACCTCGACTNAGTCCATTATAATGTAANTGAGCGCTNAGACTATTAATCAAATTATANAAGTTTAAATTTTGACTTAAATCNGCNANAAANGACCAAAANTAAAAGTGAATAAAACATCCTAAAACNGCTACTAAAAATGAAGCAACTTGACTCTGGAATANAAGAGAAGAGCATAGGCTAGTAATCNCAAATAAAATGGCTAAAAAGATTAGAGCAACATAGGAACTNANAATGATTACCCAATCTAATTCAGAATCNAATTGAAGTAAACTNTCAAGAAAGNNTNCATGAANGANGGTTGGGATTATGATAATGATCAAAACTAATAATACACCTATNANTTTNCCTCCAAAAATTTGAAGNGAACTCAAAGGCTTNGTGATTANAAGNTCAAAAGTCCCTTGGGNAAATTCTTCTGAAAAAGTACGCATACTTANNGCAGGAATTAAAAAAAGAAATAANNTAGGCGTTAATTCAAAGAAGGGNGAAAAACTCCCCAATTCCGAATTAAGTAANTTGTANGGATTGTTNAAAAACCANANGAGAAGAGCCGTAAAAANAAGATAAATAATGACTATCAAATATCCTGTNATTTGACTAAAGTACAACCGNAATTCTCTTTTGGCGATGTTCCACATGCTATTCAAATTGTATATTAATTAAATCTCTATANTCAAGTCCAAAAAGNGAACTTGCACTGCCCACAGTATGAGGATTACTTTTGTATATAGCTAGCTCCAAATGACCTGATGTGTTAAATAAAGCCAGTTTTTTCCCNTCCTCNTCACGATCTTCTTTTGGAAGATTAAAGTCAANTGCTTGGCTATAACTCAGGTATATTTTTCTAAACTTNACTGTTCTTGCATTAATTGTAAAATCTCTTGATTTTCCTATTTCTTTAAATAAGTTTTTAGTGATATTGGTGATTACATTCCCATAATTATCTACATAGATTACACTGCCTATGATTTGACTTCCATCTTTACTAATCACGGGTTTAACGTTGGTAAGTTCTCGGATTTTTTTAATCGGGCTACCAATAACTTCTAGAGTTCCNTTTCTGGCAATATGTGATGCTACTTGAACAAAAACATCAAGAACTGGAAAAGAACTACTAATTGTTTCGTGAATATTTATTGATACTAATTTATCAGGTTTAATATCTTCTTTTATTAATGAAAAAATTCCATTATCTGCACCAATAAAATAGTGTCCTTCAAGTTGCATTACAATATGCATATTTTCAGGAGTAAATTCCGATTCCACACCAACAATATGAATGCTTCCTTTTGGAAATGCTTTGTATGCGCTTTTTAATATGTATGCTGTTTCTGAAATATTGTAAGGACTTATTTCATGAGAAATGTCAATAATACNTACATNAGGAATTTTTTCCAATAATGCAGCTTTTATTACTGATATGGAATAATCTTTATGTCCAAAATCTGTAGTTANTGTCACNANGACCATAAAGTCGTTTTTATCTTANGATTTACGTAAAAATATTCTATTTTTATATANNCTACTACNNGNTCNGGCATNAAAAATAATTCATTTTAACCTAGTATCCTTTGAATGAAATAAAAATTGACCTTTCAGAAGTAAATCCCCAGGAGTTTTTTGGTTATCAAAACACAAATATNGATAAGCTTCGGAATTANTTCCCCAAAATTAAAATTGTTGCACGNGGTAATAATCTGAAAGNNTATGGTGAAGAAGAAATTCTNACAGAATTTAGTAAAAGGGTTGATATACTNATNTCTCATTTTGGAAAGTTTAATNTTTTAAACGATGAAATCATTGAAAGAGTTGTTTTTGATGGAAAAGAGAATAATAGAGNATTTAACGGGGGNACAGAGACTCAAATTCTTCATGGAGTAGGTGGAAAAATTATTAAAGCAAAAACATTTAANCAAAAACGACTTGTTGAGTCGATGAATAAAAATGATATGGTTTTTGCAATAGGACCAGCAGGTACGGGAAAAACTTATACAGGTGTTGCACTGGCTGTAAAATCCCTAAAAGAAAAACAAGTAAANAGAATAATATTAACTAGACCTGCAGTAGAAGCAGGAGAAAATTTAGGATTTTTACCAGGGGATTTAAATGAAAAGTTGGACCCTTACATGCAGCCATTATACGACGCTTTACGNGATATGATACCAGCTGTAAAACTTCAGAGTTATATTGAAAAGAAAACGATTCAGATAGCACCTTTAGCATTTATGCGTGGTCGCACATTGGATAATGCATTTGTAATTTTAGATGAGGCACAAAATACCACCCATGCTCAAATGAAAATGTTTTTGACGCGAATGGGAAAAAATGCAAAATTTCTTTTGACTGGTGATCCAGGACAAATTGATTTACCTAGACGTATGATTTCAGGTTTAAAAGAATCTCTTTTGATCTTAAAAAACACCACGGGAATTGAAATTATTTATTTAGATGATAAAGATGTAATTCGTCATCCATTGGTCAAGAAAATTATTGATGCTTACAAGACTATAGAACATGATAACTGATGCAAAGTAGAACAATTATAAAAACCGACCTCAACTTAGAAGGCTTTGAATCAAAATACATNGGAAAAGTTAGGGAAGTATACCGATTAAAAAACAATATTCTTCTTATGGTGTCTACAGATCGCTTGTCAGCATTTGATGTGGTTCTTCCAAAAGGAATTCCATTCAAAGGACAAATTTTAAATCAAATTGCAGCGCAAATGATGAAAACCACTTCCGATATTGTTCCCAATTGGCTGGAAGCGACCCCAGATCCCAATGTATCTGTAGGAAAATCATGTACTCCTTTTAAAGTTGAAATGGTTATTAGAGGTTATCTGTCTGGTCACGCAGCGAGAACATATAAGCAGGGTAATCGAATTCTTTGCGGTGTAACCATGCCCGAGGGGATGATAGAAAATGATCGATTTGAAACTCCCATCATTACACCTTCAACAAAGGCTGAAGAGGGCCATGATGAAGATATTTCAAGAGAAGAAATTATAGAACAAGGGATTGTAAGTGAATTGGATTACATCCAATTGGAAGAATTTACAAGAGCACTTTTTCAACGTGGAACAGAAATTGCTCGAAAACAAGGATTGATCTTAGTAGATACCAAATATGAATTCGGGAAAACAGCTGGGGGAAAAATTATTTTAATCGATGAAATACACACCCCTGATTCGTCTCGATATTTTTATAAGGAGGGATATTCTAAAAGACAAGAAGAAGGATTACCTCAAAAACAGCTATCTAAAGAGTTTGTGCGCCAATGGTTAATTAGTAACGGTTTTCAAGGGCTTGAAGGGCAGCAACTTCCTAAAATGGATGATGAACGCATAGAATCTATCTCAGAAAGGTATATTGAATTATACGAAAAAATTACAGGGAAGCATTTTGTAAAAGCTGATTTGAATGCTATTGAAAAAAGGATTCAGACCAATGTGGCTGAGTATTTTAATCAAAAATAGCAAATTAACAGGCCATAATTAGTCTTTAAGTAGCTTGTAGATTTCATCAATAGAAGAATTTGCTGGAAAACAAAACGCATTTTCATATTTCTTGAACCAAGTAATTTGTCTTTTGGCATACCTGCGTGTATTTTTTTTTACATCTTTGATAGCTTCTTCTATAGTACAATCTCCCTCAAAATGTGAGAAAAGTTCTTTATAACCAACAGTTTGCAACGCTAANTTTCCTTTATAAGGAATTAATGAGCGAACTTCATTTTCTAAACCAGATTCTATCATTTGATCAATTCGCTTATTAATTTTATTATATAAAATTGTTCTTGGGCAATGTAGAACAATCATTTTAGAAATAAAACTTCTAGGCTCACGCTCTTGTCCTAAAAATGATGAATAGGGTTTATTTGAAGCTATACTAACTTCTAATGCTCTTAGAAGACGAACGGGATTTTTTAAATCAACTTGGTTGTAGTATTTAGGATCTCTTTCTTTAAGTAACTGATTAAGCCCTTTTATTCCGTGTGTTTCATTAAAAACTTTGAGTTGACTTCTTATCTCTTTTGGAATTTCTGGAAATTTATCCATTCCAAACATAACAGCATCTGCATACATTCCTGATCCACCAACCATAATTAAAGTATTTTTTTCTTTAAAAATATTCTCAATAGTATTTAAAGCTTCTTTTTCAAAATCTGCCACCGTATAGCGATCATTTATGGATTTAGATTGAATGAAGTGATGTTTTACGTCTGACAGCTCAGCTTTTGTTGGAACAGCAGTACCAATTTTCATTTCTTTGTAAAATTGTCTTGAGTCACAAGAAATTATTTCTGTACCAAATGCTTTAGCCAAAGCAATACTAGTTTTTGTTTTTCCAACTCCTGTTGGACCTGCAATGTATATTAATGTTTTAGTTGACATTGTTTAAAAATTTTCCACATTGATGGCAAAATATTGCACCTTCTTTATGAGATGGGTTTAAACAATTTGGGCAGGCTTGGGTATTTGTATCTATCGACTTCTGTTTGGACATTTCGGCAGTTACAATTCCAGTGGGAACTGCAATTATACCATAACCCATTATCATAATAAAAGAAGCAAAAAACTGCCCTACAGGTGTTTGTGGATAAATATCTCCATAACCAACTGTTGTTAATGTAACGATGCACCAGTAAATACTTCTTGGAATACTAGTGAATCCAGCAGAAGCGTCTTCGACTAAATACATTAGGGTGCCAAAAACAATACATAAAATCAAAATACTAAAAACAAAAACTAAAATTTTTGTTTTACTAGATTTAAGAGCTTCAATTAAAACATTAGACTCTTTAACATAGTTCGTTAATTTTAGAATCCTAAAAACTCTTAAAAGCCTTAATGCTTTGAGAGCAAGAAGACTCTGGGGCCCAGAGAGAATTAATCCTATGTACATGGGTGCAGTTGACAAAAGATCGATAATTCCATAAAAACTCAAGATGTAATTCAATGGTTTATTTACACAAATAATTCTTAAAACATATTCAATTGAAAAGAGAATAGTTATTGCCCACCCCATCCAATTTAAATAAAAGTGATAAAATTGATCAATTGAAGTAACACTTTCAAGTGATACAAAAAGTACGCTAAGCAAAATTGTAATAAGCAGTATTACATCGAAAAATTTTCCAGCAGGCGTATCAGCTTCGAAAATTATTTCGTGAAGTTTATATTTCCATTTTTTCATGTTAAGGCAAAAGATTAGATTCTTTAGATATTATCTAAAGGTATCAACTTATTATATTTTTTTTTCCTTAAATAATTACTAATTAATTTTTGGGTATCTGAATTGTTTTCCATAGACACAAGACGTGATATTATCTGTTTACTACTTTTAATTTGATAGTAAAGATCAAAATAACCATATCCCTTAAAGCTGTTATTTTCAATATAAACAAAAGAAGATTCGCCTGTTTTCCTTCCTCTTGAAACAATAATAAAGTTTGAAAAAGGGTATTTAAAACTGTCCAATAGAACATTAATTTTCTCCCTATACAACCTATGTGATTCAAAACCTATACATGCACCATCACAATTATCAATAACATAATTCGAGCAGGGTCCCTCATCATTTTTAACAACACTTGTTTTTTTAATGCAAATACCAAAAGTTTTTACCCAATTAAAAAGTTCAGCTTTAGCATTTTTTGAATTCTTGAAAACACTTAAATACTGGTATTCGTTTTTTACTTGCTCAATAATTAAGATTGGATACTTCATTGCAGTATCCAATCTAATTCCTATTGAATATTTTCTGAATTTTGTTGCTTTATTGAGTTTTGGGGTATTGATCTTAGTTTCATTTTGTTCTTTTAACGAGCTTATCAATTCATCTCCAGTAAGTGCATAGGTTACTGAATGAATTTCTTTTTGAATGACCGCANTTTTTTTAGATTTGGTAGTTAAATGTAATAAAACCCTTTTCTTAATATTACTACCCTTTCCAATGTAAATAATTTCGCTTTTAGAATTATGAATATAATACACTCCCATTTCAGAAGGTAGTTCGTCAATAACTTTTGAAAATTTGGGTGGAACTTGATTTGGATATTCTGAGCTTATATATGTTTTTAAAATATTTTTCTGAATATCTTTTTCCAAAAGAATTTCAAATAATTTAAGAGTCACTTTAGCATCTCCTTGGGCGCGATGTTGTTTTGCAAATGGGATACCCAAATTACGAACAAGTTTTCCTAAACTGTAGGAGGGTTGATTTGGCAAAAGAACATTCGATAGGGNAACGGTGCAGAGCGATTTACGTTTAAAAGGAAAACCTAATCTCCTAAATTCAGTTTGTAAAATACGATAATCAAATGAAGCATTATGCGCTACGATAATACAGCCATCCGTAATTTGAACTATACGTTTCGCTATTTCATAAAACTTTGGTGCATTTCGAAGCATTTTTGACGAAATACCTGTTAATTTTTTTACAAATGGTTGGATTTCAATCTGAGGGTTTACGAGACTGATAAACTGATCCGTTATTGATCTACCATCATGTTTGTAAATAGCAATTTCTATTATCCCTTCTTCATCGTATTTGCCTCCAGTAGTTTCGATATCAAGAATGGCATACATACTTAGTAATTTCGANCTCCAAAAATGTTACTTCCAATACGTATCATATTTGATCCGCACTCTATAGCAATATCATAATCACCACTCATTCCCATCGAAAGAGTGTTCATATTTGGTAGTTTTTCTTTTGTTTTATCAAATAAGTTCTTCAATAAATTAAATTCTGAAGTGATTTGATTTTTGTCTTTTGTAAAAGTTGCCATGCCCATCAATCCAACAATTTTGACATTTTTTAAAGCCTTCGAGTTTTCAATGAGTGAATTCAGTTTATCTGGAAGGATACCAAATTTTGTTTCTTCTTCTGCTATACGGATTTGGATTAAACAAGATATTATTCTATGATGCTTTTGTGCTTGTTTTTCNATTTCTTTCAATAACTTGAAACTATCTACACCNTGAATTAGATTAACAAAATGAGCCATNTTCNTCACTTTGTTTGTTTGTACATGGCCAATCATATGCCATTNGATATCCTTNGGAAGCTGTTCCCATTTTAAAGCCATTTCTTGGATTTTATTTTCACCAAAAACACGTTGTCCAGCATTATAAGATTGTAGTATCTCTTTTGCGTGTTTGGTTTTTGAAACAGCAACTAAAGTAACATTAGAAGGNAGATTCTTAATGATCTCTTTGGTTTTAGTGGTTATATCCATACAACAAATATAAGGCTTAGGACTTCATTTTATACTTCTTAGAAAGAATGATTTTTGGTAAAAAAAAAAGCTACCAAATAGGTAGCTTATAATTAGTTATCAAAAATGATTATTGAGCAGCTTTCATACCTTGTTCAATTAGATCGTAAAACTGATCTAATTTGGGAAGTACTACAATACGAGTTCTTCTGTTTTTGGCTCGATTAGCAGATGTATCGTTATCAGCTACGGGAATGTAATAACTTCTACCTGCAGCAGTCATTCGTGCTGGTGCAACACCAAAGTCATTTTCNAGAATACGAACTACTGCAGTTGCTCTTTTTACAGAAAGATCCCAATTGTCAACTATGCCATCACTTTTAATAGGNACGTTATCAGTATGGCCCTCAACCATAAATTCAAGATCTGGTTTATCATTTACTACTTTTGCAACTTTTCCTAATACTTCTTTAGCTTTTGATGTCACAGTGTAGCTTCCGCTTCTAAATAATAATTTNTCAGAGATGGAAACATATACAACTCCTTTTTCTACATTAATTTCTATATCCTCATCACTTATGTTTCCTAACACACCTTTAAGGCTTGTGACTAATGCAAGAGTTACAGAATCCTTCTTTGTCACCGCATCTTGCATTCGTTGAATTCGGATATCTTTTTCTTTCATACTTTCAAGAGACATTTCCAGATTTTCAGCACCTTTTTGCGAGAGCGTAGTTAAGTTACCAATATTGTTTATCAAATCTTGATTATTAGCTTTTAAAAACTTGTTCTGTTCTTCAAGCGTAGCAAGAGAAGCAAGAGCAGCTTCTTTATCTTCATTACAAGTATTTAATTTGACTGTTGCAGCGTCTAATAAATTTTTAGTGTTTTGTTGTAGTTCTTCAAGTTCAGTGAACTTTTTTTGAGATACACAGGAAGAAATTAGGATTCCTGATACTATTAAAGCGATNGCCTTTTTCATAATGATGTTTTGTTTAAATAATTTAATTGTACAAATAAAATGAAATTTATTTATAATTTTTGTCTAAATCCCTGAAATTTAACCTTCTGAAGATAAAATAATCAATAAAAATATTTTTTCTACGAAAATATTTTACATTTTGCTTTTTATCCTTTCTGACAAAATAGATGGTTTTAAACATTTTATAGAACGAAAAGTGAGCTCTAATTATTGCATAAGTTGCCTTAAAGTTAAATTTTAAAATGTAAGCAATACCAATTAATCCATCAAGGAGAAGTTTTTTAAGCAATACGGAGTAAAGTTTATTCCTTGGTAAATTTTTTGCACACATGAGTAATGAATTTCTATGATTCAAATAAATTTTTCTTGATGAAAACTTTAGAGTGCCGCCCCCAACATGAAAAACTTTCGAAAGACCAATCGACTCTATTANATATCCTGCATTAAAAATTCTCCAGCACAGATCAATTTCTTCTTGGTGTGCAAAAAAATTAGTATCAAATCCTCCCATCTCCCAAAAAGTTTTACTTCGTATCACAAAACATGCTCCGGTTGCCCAAAAAATTGGAACCGTAAGATTATATTGTCCATTATCTATCTCACAATTATTAATTAATCTTCCTCGGCAAAAAGGAATGCCCAAAGCATCAATATAACCACCAGCAGCACCTGCATATTCGAAGTAATTTCTTCTATTATAATCTAAAATATGAGGCTGAACTACTACTGTTTCAGGATTTAATTCAAATCGACTTAACAATGGAGGAAGCCAATTTGGCGTAAGCTCAAGATCAGTATTGACCAAGGCATAAATTTCAGCTTTTATTTGTTTTAATCCTTCATTGTANCCCCCTGCAAATCCTTTATTTCTCTCAAGAATAATGCATTCGATTTCTGGATGGGTATTCTTTACCCATGAAATAGAACTATCTGTAGATCCGTTATCTATTATAAAAATAGATGCATTATTACTATTTTTAATTGCATGAGGGAGAAACTTCTTCAAAAGTTTTAATCCATTATAATTTAATAAAACTATGGCAGTTGATTGCATCAATATGATCTATATTTTGGGATTTTTTTGATGAATAAGTATTGTTGATTTTTATAATCCATTTTGCAAAAATAATGATTCAAACCATTTGTGAGCATTATGAATTGACTCCTAACTTGAAGATTATAACGAGCTATTTGATCAAAAACCTTTTGATCTAATTTTACCTTAGGACTTTTACACTCAACTAATATTAGGTTTCCCTTGTCTGGGTCTACTACCATGATATCAAAACGTTTACGAGTATTATATAATTTAATTTCATTTTCTACTTTGATCCATGAGGTGGGATAGCCAAGAGTTTCAGTAAAGTAAATAAGGCAGTGAATTCNAACCCATTCTTCTGGTGTGNCCAATACCCATTTTTTACGAATCTTATCAAAGAGATAGGTTTTATTTTTCCTATTTTTGAGTTCCACTAAGCTGTTAGGAAAATTAAGTTTCTCCATACCGTAAAAGTGCAATAAATTTTTTATATGCAAGCGTTCTTTACGCTACTTTCCAAAATTCAGAAAAATCAATTTTCCCCTTTTTATTTATTGTCGGGAACTGAATCATATTATATTGATACTATTCTGACTGCCTTAACTTCTAAATTAGTAGAAGAGACTTATCGAGATTTTGATTACACGGTATATTTTGGGAAAGAAACTAATNTTTCTAAAATTATTGAAACTGCCAAAAGATACCCTTTAATGGCAAAATATAATCTTGTAGTATTAAAAGAGGCGCAAGAAATTTCTAATGCTGCCTATGAAGAATTGGCTTTATATGCTGCTCGTCCAGCAAATCAATCTATTGTAATTGTTTGCTACATGCATAAAGCATTTGATAAAAGGAAAAAGCTTTTCAAAATAGTAGAAAAAAAAGGAGAGGTATTAACTGTCAAGCCTTTATATGAAGATCAAATTCCAAACTGGGTTGTAGACCATTCAAAGTCATTAAAATTAGACCTCACGCCTAAAGCAATTCAATTAATATCTTCTTATGTTGGCACAAATTTAGGAAGACTTTCAAGCGAATTAAAAAAACTAAAATTAGTAACCAAACCAGACGAAAGAATTGATGAAGACTCAATAGAAAAGTACGTTGGAATAAGTAAAAAATTCAATAGTTTTGAATTACAAAAAGCTATCGGTTTAGGCAACTTCTCTTTGGCATTTCAAATTACACAATACTTAAACAGAAATCAAAAAACATATCCTTTAGTTTTGATATTATCTTCTCTTTATTCCTACTATCAAAAATTACTTCTATTAAAAGGCATTGAAAGCTCTAAAGATAATGTAAGTTCGATAGGCATTTCCCCTTATTTTTTAAAGGAATACGAGGCTGCAGCAAAACGATTAAATATGCGACAAATAAGTGCTTCAATGGGTTATATCTTTGATGCAGATCTGAAAAGCAAGGGGATTAAGGGAGATAATTCAGAGTCACATGAAATCCTAGAAACATTATTACTTCACCTTTTCACGCTTTAATTTTCTATAAAGGAAATTGTTTTGGGTCATCTTCGTTCATAATTTTATAAACTGCTTCGAAAATATCATCCTCAGAGGGCTTTGAAAAATAATCACCATCACCACCGTATGCAGGGCGATGAGCTNTAGCCGAGATAAGTTTTGGTGCGCTGTCGAGTAATGAAAAGATGTCTTGTCTTTCGATAAGTTGTTGGAGAATATATGATGTCCCTCCACCAGGNACATCTTCATCAACTATCATTAGTCGATTTGTTTTAGCTATACTATGATATATTTCTTTTTTTAAATCAAAAGGGATTAATGTTTGAATATCAACAATTTCTATTTCTATTCCTTCTTGGGATAGTCGTTTTGCAGTAGACTCGACAACCCTAAGCGTAGAACCGTATGATATTACAGTTATGTCTGAGCCTGAACGTAATACTTCGATTTTCCCNAATGGAATAGTAAATTCTCCCATATTATTTGGTGGAACTTCTTTGAGTCTATAGCCATTTAAGCANTCTATAACAATTGCAGGTTGTTCAATTTGCATCAAAGTATTATAGAACCCAGCAGCTTGTGTCATATTTCTAGGAACTAAAATATGCATTCCGCGAAGTAAGTGAATCATTCCTCCCATTTGAGACCCTGAATGCCAAATTCCTTCTAAACGNTGTCCTCTTGTACGAATTATTAAGGGAGCAATTTGCTGACCCACAGTTCTATAATTCATTGAAGCTAAATCATCACTTAAAATTTGAATGCAGTACAAAATATAATCTAAATATTGGATTTCTGCTATTGGACGCAACCCTCTTAACGCTAGTCCAATTCCTTGCCCTGCGATAGTTGCTTCCCTTAAACCTGTATCAGCCACTCGAATGCTACCATACTTTTTTTGTAGACCTTCAAGACCTTGATTTACATCTCCTATCTTACCAACATCTTCACCAAAAATTAAAAGTGTATCGTATTTTTTAAAAAGCTCATCAAAATTGTCCCTAATTATTATTCTTCCGTCAACAAATTTTTCTTCCTTATCATAAGTAGCATTTGTTGATTTAAAGTTCATCAATTCCTCTTTAGATAAAGTATATAGGTGCGATGAGATCTTTTCTTTCATTTTAGCTGTCAAGGAATTCAGCCATTGGATATAAGAATTTAGATTAATATTTTTTTGCTGACTTAAAATTGATTTTATTTTTCTACCCGCAGAAATAATATCTTTAAATCCTAATTCATTAACATTATCTAGCTCAGAAAAGATTAATTTAATTCTAGGGTCATTATGCGTCTGTTTATTTAATTCTGGCAAAAAACTCTTAAGTCTTCCTTTTTCTTTTAATATTGGAGTTTGATATGCTTCCCATGCTGCTCTTCGTGCTAATTTTACCTCCTTTAATGCGACTTCCTCTATTTCGCNTAGCTCAGATTCTTTGGCAAAACCTTCATTTATNATCCAATCGCGCATTTTTAAGTTACAATCGTATTCTTTTTCCCATTCTAAACGTTGTTTAGATTTGTAACGTTCGTGAGAGCCTGAGGAGGAGTGTCCTAGAGGTTGAGTAAGTTCTGTCACATGAATCAATACAGGAACATGTTTATTTCTTGCTAGTCTGGACCCATTTTCATAGGCTTCTATTAAAGCTAAATAATCCCACCCCTTTACTTCTATGATTTCAAAACCTTTCTTTGTTTTGGTTCTTTGAAATCCTTTTAATGCTTCAGANATACTTTCTTTGGTTGTTTGGTCTTTATTGGATACGGAAATTCCATATCCATCGTCCCAAACACTTAGAACCATAGGTACTTGCAATACGCCAGCAGCATTTATTGTTTCGAAGAACATCCCTTCACTTGTACTCGCATTTCCTATAGTACCCCAGGCTATTTCATTACCATTATTTGAAAAGTTTTCTCGATTTTTTGTAGTGTGTGATCTGTATATTTTTGAGGCTAATGCTAAACCTAAAAGTCTTGGCATTTGAGAACCAGTTGGGGAGACATCTCCACTATGGTTTTTTAAATTGATCACATCCAACCAATTTCCGTTTAAATCTCTGCTTGCTGAAGTAAAATGGCCACCCATTTGTCTTCCTCCTGACATAGGCTCCCTAGATCTGTCAAGGTCTGCATATAGAGCAGCAAATATATTTGAAACCGACAGTAACCCTTGAGCCATAAGTAAGGTTTGATCTCTATAATACCCAGATCTGTAGTCGCCATTTTGAAAAAAATGATTCATGGCCAATTGTGGTAATTCCTTGCCATCTCCAAAAATCCCGAAAGCACCTTTTCCAGAAAATACTTCACGTCGACCTAATAAGCTGCATTCTCTGCTCAGAACTGCAAGGCGATAATCTTCAAGGACTTTTTTTTTGAATGCCTTAAAACTTATTTTTAAATTTTTCTCAGAATTTTCAATTTTCATAAGGTGGCACGAAATTACAAAAATTATACTTTTTTAGCTTTAGATAGCATATTTTAAACCTATCACGATATAACTAACCTAAAACCATTTACGTGAAAATAAACTGCTCAATGTGCTCAATCTAGGGGTAAAAATAAACCTAATTTTGGTTGCATATCTAGATTGGTTGGGTTCAAATCCATTTGATGAATAAAGAGGGAAAAATATTTCAAAGTAATCAGGCACTAAACTAAACTTAAAACCTGAGTCAAAATAAGTTAGAGGAGAAAAATTTCTGTTTCTGAGTATTCCAATGTCTCCGTAAAATTCAATCCATTTCCAGATTCCAATTGAAGCATTGATAGAAGCCATGTAATCATTTGCGGAAGACTCATCAAAAAATGCTTTAAAACCTCCTTCAGCAGGAACAAATTGCTGACTATAAATGCCTGAATCCTCTGATCTTCCTAGGTAATCATATCGAAATAAATAATCTGGAGATCGGTTTAAATTAAAATCAAAGAAATTATTGTCATTTTCACTAACGTTATACCATAAAAATTTTCCAATAAAAAAGCGGGCTGAGAATTGACGACCACTCCGAAAAAGTTTTCTATAATTACTGCTAAAATAAATTTTCCCAAATTTACCAGAAGCCTCAAAATTTGAATTAGTTGTAAAAACGTTTACTGCATCAGAATTGTTATAACGATGGAGAATATTAAAAACACTGTAATCTGGAGTGACAGGAACGTCAGGATCTCTATCACGAAAAACATTAAACCAAGAAAAGTTAAGTAATTGTCTTTTGTTAGAACGTAAATCAAAAGGCCTGAAGTACATTGAAAATGAGGGTTGTAAAGATGTATATCTTAAATTTGTATTGTAGTGGTAACTTTTTCCGGTTAAAAAAACTTGATTTAAATAGTTTTTGCTTTTATGATTTATAAAACGATAACGAGTTCTAAAAAAACCAACCATAGAATTTTCCTTTATAGAATATTGTGGGTGTAAATCAATTTCAAAAGGTTGGTTTTTAACTCTTGTATTATATATTCTTAAACCTCCTGTAAACCCATCATAGGCATTAAAGTCTGAAATAGGGTGATAAAATAGTTGATTTCTTTTTAGATTTTCACTGTCACCATAAAATGTAAGTTGTAACGGTTTTAAACCAGAAGCAGATTTGAGATATTTCCAATTATTAGCTCTATTTTTTTCAGGCAGNAACCTGTTTGAATTAATTGCTATAAAGTCGGCATTTTTTGTGTTCGTCTCAATTATAGTATCTTTTCCTTTGTAATATATCCATTGCTCATTAATAAGAGAATCTTCTTTAATTAAATCAAGTTTAAATGGAACAGGTTTATTATTTTCTTCTTTAACTTTTAAACGTATAGATTCTTTACCCTTAGAAATATCAGTAATAATTAAGTCATATGCCTCACGATCTGTCAAATAGGTTTTGAAAAACCATTTAGTTTCTTTTGTTGTTTCTTGCTCAAGAATTTCACTCAATGGATAGCTTCCCCTTTCTTTAGAGAATTTTTTAAGGCTTTGAGCCAAAATCTCATCCCCTAGGTATTTATCCAAATACATTAACCCAGACCCAGTATGATAAGGGATNGTGTAAAGTTCGTTTGATTTTGTTAATTTATCTTTACTNAGCGTATCTTGTTGTTGATTATTGGCATGCTCTCCAAACTCTGACATAAATGAAAAACTTTCATTAAATCCTATGTCCGCTGCACTATAGTTTTTGAAAGGTTTTATACCTAAAATTTTAAACTTATAAAGATTTCCAAGAAACTTACTATTTGGATAAAAAGCTTCTACATATTTCATCATGATAAAAGTCTGGATACCTCCTGTAATCCAATGTTTTTTTCTTTTNTTAATGATAAATAATTCATTTAAATATGAAGCTAAATAAGCCTTCATAAAACGTGTTTCATATATAAAGTCATCAGGAAATGGATTCAGAAAGGCCAGCGCTTGGCTTATGCCTACGATAGGATTTCTAGAATAATCTTTTCTTAAAATAAGTAACTTTTTATTTGGAATCGAATTTAAAATTTGTCTAGTAAAATTGTCTATTTTTTNAATAGACTTTTTAACATCTACTTCAACATTTTTAGTTGATAGGATATCTGTTATAACTGAAAAATTATCATTGATTNTTATTGTTTTAAANGAATTATTCAAGTCNAAAATAAATTCTGGACTTATGATGTTTTCATCTTNATGAACAGTAGTTTTTTGATAGCTTTTCAAATCTGTATTAGAAGATATTTCATTCAAATTAGTTAGCAAAGTATATTTGTCTGGATATTTCCAGTTAAATTGATAATTACTTGGTANACTACTGTAGTCTCGGAANCCTAAATTACTATTTAGTAACCACTCCCCATCATATCTTGGAGCTATAGAAACAAATAAGTCACGAATTAAAAANCCATCAGAAGAATTAATNCCAATGCCTGAAAACTTATCATCTGGAATTTTAACTAAATATTCTAATTGAATTTTAATTCGTTCACCAATGGGTAATTTTTCATGCAAATTGACAACAATAATATCCAGTTGATCTTCGAGTCGAGACCAAGATGAGATTGATGCCCCTTTTAAAATATTTATTTTTGTATAACCAAGTTTACTGTTTGATTTTAAATAAAAACTTCGGTTAAATTGATTAGCTAAATGTTTTGCTAAGGGTGCTGGTTCTCCTTGGTACGAATTTCCCCAATCGTATAAAAAAAGAGTACTNAGAGTTTCATTACTTGTATTTTTATATTCAATTGTTTGAGAAACTACTAGAGTTTCTTCTTCAGAATTTAAAATTACATCAAGGGTATTATTAATTTGACCTGTAGCAAAACTAATTGAACTAAAAAAAATGCCTAAATATATATTAAAATTACACCTAATAATCATTTTGGAAAATTGAATTAAAGTTCACTTTATTGGAGAATCGTTTTATAATACAAACAACTTCTTTATTCAGGACTAACAAAAATAAAATTTGATAAGCCTCAACAACAACTTTAGTTGTCTTAAGCNAAATATTATAGGTTTTTAATTTTGATTTTTTCATGTAACAATGGGAAATAATTTTTTTTCTAATTCATTTTTTAAAAAACGAGACGTATGGCTTCGTTCTGTTTTAATTAAGTCTTCTGGTTTTCCACTGAAAATCAATTCTCCACCTTTTCTCCCTCCTTCTGGACCAATATCAATTATATGATCTACTTGTTTTATTACATCAAGATTATGCTCTATAATAAGCACTGTATTTCCTTTATTTACCAATCGATTAAGCACTTCTAATAAAACTCTAATATCTTCAAAATGAAGTCCGGTAGTAGGTTCATCTAAAATATAAAATGTTTTTCCAGTGTCCTTTTTTGAGAGCTCACTTGCTAATTTTATCCGTTGTGCTTCACCACCAGATAGGGTAGTAGATGACTGGCCTAGGGTAATATATCCCAATCCTACATCTTGAATCATTTTAAGTTTTCTGTAAATTTTGGGAATTGGTTCAAAAAAAGTAGAGGCTTCATTTATTGACATATTTAGTATGTCAGAAATAGACTTTCCTTTGTAACGAACTTCTAAAGTTTCACGATTAAATCTTCTGCCATGACAGCTTTCACATTTTACATATACATCTGGTAAAAAATTCATTTCAATTACTTTCATTCCACCTCCTTGGCAGGTTTCACATCGACCTCCAACTACATTAAAACTAAAACGTCCGGGTTTATACCCTCTAATTCGAGCTTCAGGAGTTAGGGTAAATAAGGTTCGAATTTCACTAAAAACACCACAATAGGTAGAGGGATTACTTCTAGGAGTCCTTCCTATGGGACTTTGATTGATATCTACTACTTTGTCTATGTGCTCAAGTCCTTTGATATCATTGTATTCTAATGGAACCTTTACTCCGTTAAAAATATTTTCATTTAATATAGGATATAGGGTTTCATTTATTAGTGT
>PAFO01000010.1 GCA_002705385.1 Flavobacteriaceae bacterium | reverse complement strand
GTTAAAGCTGGTGATGCCGCAAACCCTTCTCTTAAGATCGGTGAATGTGTACGTATTTTTACAGGAGCTGTGGTTCCAGATAATGCAGATGCCGTAATAATGCAGGAGAAAACGATTCGAAACCAGGATACAGTTACAATTGAAGCTCCTATCAATAAGGGGCAAAATATACGGCTTGTAGGATCTCAAGTTAAAAAAGGAGACTTTCCACTTGAAAAAGGACAAGTCCTTCAAGCCTCTGGTTTGGCTTTTTTGAAAAGCTTAGGAATAGATGAGGTTGAAGTGGTGCGATTACCCAAAGTGACTATAGTTATAACTGGTAATGAGCTTATTACTTCATCTGAAAAACTCACAAGAGGAAAAATTTATGAGAGCAATAGTATATTACTACAAGCAGCCTTACTTAATCAAGGGATAGAAACCCAACTTATTTCTTTTACAGAAGACAGTTTAAAAGAAACTATTAATAATCTTAAAAAAGCTTTTTTTAATTCTGATATAGTATTAGTTTCAGGGGGGATTTCCGTAGGTGATTATGATTTTGTAAAACAGGCCTTAAAAGAATTAGAGGTCAAAGAAATTTTTTATAAGGTCAGACAACGTCCAGGAAAGCCATTATTTTTTGGAAAGAAAGATCGAGTCTTTATCTTTGCTCTCCCTGGAAATCCTGCTTCTACACTGAGTTGTTTTTATGTATACGTTCTACCACTAATTAACAGATTAAAAGGAGGTAAAAGTGATGGCCTGATTCGTTTATCTATACCTATTGAAAATGATTTTAAATCTGCTGAACCTAGAGCACTCTTTTTAAAAGCAACTATTCAAAATAAAACTGTCCGTATTTTGGATAGGCAGCATTCCTCAATGTTGGTAAGTTTTGCAATGGCCAATGCACTGGTCTATATTCCTCAGCAGGGTATTCTTTTAAAAAAAGGGTCCTTGGTTGAAACATTACTTCTACCCAACTCAATCTTAACCTAAATAAATGATTATGATTAGCGAATCCTATTTATTTTATCTACTTATACCTATGGTTGCTTTTTTATACTCTACTGTAGGACATGGAGGTGCGAGTGGTTATTTAGCTTTAATGGCTATCTTTTCATTTCCTAGTGTTATGATGAAACAAACGGCACTATTACTCAATTTATTTGTCGCTGGGATTGCATTCTATCAATACTTCAAAGCAGGACATTTTAACAATCGCCTTTTTTTATATTTTGCCTTAGGCTCTATACCTGCAGCATTTATTGGAGGGCTTTTGTCCTTGGACCCTTCATTATATAATAAATTTTTGGGGATTATTTTGTTTTTTGCTATCGCAAGAATGCTATTTAAAAAAGAGACTTCTGATCTAAAAACTAAAAAAATACCTGTGCTAATTGCTTTGTTAGTGGGTGTCATTATTGGATTTTTTTCAGGCTTAATTGGAATAGGGGGCGGGATCATTCTTACCCCAGTCATTTTATTGTTTCATTGGGGCAAAATGAAAGAAGCAGCTGCTGTATCAGCCTTATTTATATGGGTAAATTCTGCCTCTGGGTTTCTGGGGCAACTAGTAAGTGGAATAAATATTAACACNAATACTTTTTTTTTGGTCAGCTTAGCATTCGTAGGTGGATTTTTAGGAAGTTACTATGGAAGTAAAAAATGGAAAAACAGGCGGTTAGAATATTTTCTAGCCTTGGTGTTGGCCTCAGCTGGAATTAAGCTTATATTGCTTTGATATGGAAATGAAGCTACGTTATTTCGGACAATTGCAAGAAGCAACCGGAAAAAAAGAAGAAATTTTAACTGATTCATTTGAGTCTCTTGGGAACTTGAGGAGTTTTTTATTGAAACGATATCCAAAACTCAATCATGTTCATTTTAAAATGGCTCAAGAAAATAAGATCGATATAGATTCAAGTCCATTAAGAGGAAATCTAATCGATTTATTACCCCCTTTTTCTGGAGGATGATTATGGAAACTCGTTATCAAAGACATATACAGCTAAGTGAAGTAGGTCCAAACGGTCAAAAAAAAATAAAAAAGGCTAAAGTCCTTGTTATTGGTGCAGGTGGTTTGGGCTGCCCAGTCCTTCAATATCTGACGGCTGCAGGTGTAGGTACCCTGGGAATAATGGATCATGACCATGTTAGTCTTTCAAATCTTCAACGTCAAATTCTTTTTAATGAAAATGATTTAGGGAAAAATAAGGTTTTAAGGGCTAAAAAATATTTAAAAACATTAAATCCTGATGTGAAAGTGCTTACATTTCCTTTTGCTTTAACACATGAGAACGCTGAGCAATATATATCTATTTTTGATATTATAATAGACGGAACAGATAACTTTTACACCCGCTATTTAATCAGTGATTTTTGCATTTTACTTAATAAAGTCATGATCTATGGGGCTTTATATAAATTTGAAGGGCAAGTTTCTGTTTTCAATTATAACAAAGGTCCTAGCTACCGCTGCCTATTCCCTTATCCACCTCACGTCGGAGAAATTCCAAACTGTAGTGAGGTTGGAGTACTAGGAGTAGTGCCAGGAATCATTGGAGTCTATCAAGCAACTGAAGCCATCAAAGTTATTTTAGGATTAGGGGAAGTCCTTAGTGGTAAATTGCTCTGTGTAAATTTATTAAGTCATCAAAACACTCTTTTAGATTTTGAAAGGAATCAAAAAGAAATTGATCAAATTAAAAAACAAGGGAAAGCAATTCCAATTGAGAATCAAGACTGTTTTGTTGATTTTGAACTATCTTTATTTCAGCTTTCATCAGAGGAAAAAATAAAGTGGATTGATGTTAGAGAGGATTATGAATTGCCGCGTGTAAGTCATTTAAATCCCTTAAGTTGTTCTGTCTCTCTAGATTTGCTTACAGGTAGTAGGCAAAAAATAATTGCTTTTTGTCAAACAGGGACAAGAAGTAGAGCTTTTGTGAAAAAAATGAAAAATAAAGGAGTTGGAAATTGTTTTAGTCTTATAGAGGGGGCAGCAGAACTCAATGAATGGGTAAAAAAAAATATGAACTATAATGGAACGAAAATTTAAAAATATATTTGTTGAAGGAGCAATTTCTCCAAAAAAAATTGCAGAATCTATTGGGTATCACCAATCAAAAACTAAGATTGGCGCTCACAACATTTTTTTAGGGCAAGTAAGAGCTGATCAAATCAATGGAAAAACGATTAGTGCAATTGACTATTCAGCTCAGAAAGAAATTGCAAATCAACTATGCCACGAAATTCGGGAGGCCGCTTTTTCTAAACATGATTTAAGTTGCATGCACATATACCATAGTCTTGGCAAAGTAAAAGCTGGTGAAATTTGTTTTTTTGTATTTGTTTCAAGTGCACATCGACCTCCTGTTTTTGAAAGTNTGAGTGAAATTGTAAATGATATTAAAGAAAAACTTCCCATTTTCGGTAAAGAGCTTTTTGAAGATAAATCACATCAATGGAAAGTTAATCAATAGTTATGGTTGATATTACAGATAAAAAAAATACTCTTCGNATCGCAAAAGCTGAAGCCATACTAACAGTTAGCAAAGAAGCTACGATTAAATCAATTCGAGACAAAAATGTTCCCAAAGGGGATATTTTTGAAATGAGCCGTGCGGCAGGATTGTTAGGGATAAAGAAAACGCCTCTATTATTGCCTGACTGTCATCCTTTGCCTATTGAATTTGCAGGTTTTGAATTTGAAATTAGCGGATTAGAAATAAAAATTTCTTGTACCCTAAAGACCATTTACAAAACAGGTGTTGAGGTTGAAGCCATGCATGGAGCCAGTATTGTTGCCTTAAACATGTATGACATGTTAAAACCACTTGACAAAGGTGTTCAGATTTGTGCAATAAGATTGATTTCAAAAAAAGGTGGGAAAAGTGAACGATTCAAATTAAAGGCATCCATCAGCGGTTCTGTAACTGTCTGTTCAGATACAGTTTCTAAAGGAGAAAAAAAAGATCGAGCTGGTAAAGAGGTCATAAAAAGTTTAGAAAATTGGAATATTAAAGTTGTAAATAATTTTATTATCCCAGACNAAATAGATGAAATTCAAGCTCAACTCATAAAGCAAATTGAAGCTAAAACATCANTCATTATTTTTGTTGGTGGAACAGGACTTTCACCTAGAGATCAAACTCCAGAGGCAATTACACCTTTTATAGATAAGCGGATTCCAGGTATGGAAGAAGCTATTCGAAAATACGGTCAAGACCGAACGTCATATGCAGCATTGTCAAGAAGTGTTGTAGGCATGGCTGGAACAAGTTTAGTAATGTCTTTACCCGGATCAACAAAAGGAGCAGTTGAATCTTTAAATGCTGTTTTCCCCGAAGCTTTACATCTTTTCGACATAATAAAAGGCGCTCAACACTAACTCTATGGATCAGCTAAAATCTCCTTTAATAGATTCGTTTGATAGGCACCACAACTATCTAAGAATTTCGCTTACCGAAAGGTGTAATTTAAGATGTTCATATTGTATGCCTGTAGATGGAGTTCAACTTAGCCCAGCAGAGCATTTGATGAATGCCAGTGAGATTTTTAGTATTGCTAAAACCTTTGTCAAATTTGGTGTAACTAAAATTAGGCTTACTGGTGGAGAGCCATTGGTTAGAAAGGATTTCCAAAGAATTCTTGAGTTGCTTTCAACTTTGGATGTAGAGCTCTCCCTAACAAGTAATGCTGTTTCCATCGACCGTCATTTTCAGCAACTAAAAAAAGCTAGAGTTAAAACCATCAACATCAGTTTGGATACTCTTAATGCTGAACGGTTTCATGACATCACCTTTAGAAATTATTTTAATCGTGTATACCAAAACATCTTTAAACTTATTGAAGAAGGATTTATTGTGAAGATTAATGCAGTTCTAATGCGTGGAGTAAACGAAGATGAAATTCTTGACTTTATAGCTTTTACCAAAGATCAACCTGTTGCTTTTCGTTTCATCGAATTTATGCCTTTTGATGGCAACCAGTGGAAACGCGAAAAAACGGTTTCTTATCAAGAAATCATGGAAAAAGTTCAAAGCGCCTACTCTACCGATCAAATTATTCGGCTTCAAGATGCCCCAAACGATACATCAAAAAACTATGCTATTAAGGGACATAAAGGAACATTTGCTATAATTAGCACCGTAACTAATCCCTTTTGCGATCAATGCAACCGGATTCGACTTACTGCCAATGGTAAATTAAAAAATTGTTTGTTTTCTCAAAAAGAAAATGATTTACTTACGGCACTAAGAAATAAGGAAGATTTGGAACCCATAATCCGCCAAAACATAAATAAAAAATTTGAAATTCGTTCAGGAATGCGGAGTCCTGAACTTTTTGAAGACCTAAAGCATCACCAACAAAACCGAAGTATGATTACGATTGGGGGTTAAATTTTTTGAATAGCTTTTGATAAATTTCTGGAGTATCCATGTCAATCAATGTATTTCCTGCATTGATCAGAATTGTATCAGCTTCATTTTTTTTCAATATAAGTTTAGCACCCTCTTCCCCGCTTAACTTTTGCAATTCATCAAAATAATAAGCATCAAATAACACAGGAACCCCAGACCAACCTGAGTCTGACTCTGAAGCAATGATTTGATTTTTGCCTTTTTTAAAGCTAGCTCTCATATCTAAATAATGAGAGGTGTTAACTAAAGGCTGATCAATTAATGAAATAAGAATTCCTTCTATTTTTGGGTTTAATTTAAGAATTTTTTGAATCCCATATGCCAAAGAATTACCCATTCCTTTTTCCCATTGATCAAAATGAATAAGTTCTACTTTGTAGTCTTTTAAAAGGGGGTGAATAAGGGGTGCGTAGGCACCTAAGATTACATAAAGTTTTCCTGTTGTTGGTAAAATAGTTTCTACTTGAAATTGAATAAGGCTTTTATTTTTCCAGCTTAGAAGTTGTTTGGGTTTTCCCATTCGCTTTGAAGTTCCTGCTGCCAATAAAACATGAGGTATATTAGTCATGAATATTTCCTAATTTTTCTTTTAATTGGACCGGTTTTTGATTTCGTATAACACTTAAAATTTCTGCCAAGATTGACACTGCTATTTCTTCAGCACTTTCAGCACCTATATTGATTCCAGCAGGACCATGTAGTCGCTCTAAAAATTCGACGGATAATTCAGTGTTGAAATCCAAAGCTTTTTCCAACAAACGTTCCCTTCTGTGTTTGGGTCCTAAAACACCAAAATATGCAGGATGGGTGTTGGCTAAGGCTAAAAGGTATTGTACGTCTTTATTGAAACTGTGAGTCATTAGCATGACAGCAGTTTGGTCATCAATTAGACTTGTATCTAAAGTCTCAAATGAAGGAGTGATAAATTCATTCACTTCTCCAAAAAAAGTTTTGGTTTTCTCTTCATCTGGCGAAGCAACAACGGTAACCTTCCAACCTAGATCAGAAGCAGCTTTACACAGACGGACAGTATCATATTCTGCTCCAAATAAATATAGTTGAAACAGAGGGCTGAAATTTTGTTCAAAACACTCCAATTGATTTGAAACAGTAAAATCTTCTTTCAATGTATATCTTTTTCCTGATAGATAAAATTGTGTCCCAAAGGATTTATTTGCGCCTTCTTCAATAGAATAAAAAGATTCACTTTTAAAAGCCAAACGTTTAGTAAATACAATATCAAATTGAGATTTCATAACCTGAGTTATATTAACTGGTTCAATAAGTATATAAATTATCCCTTCGCATCCCAATCGAAAGCGACCATCGTAGGTTATAATTTTGGGTATATCCATTTTTAAAACGAATTGTGCTTGACGTTCTACTTCCTTTTCTACACAACCGCCACTTATTGCTCCATGTGTCTTCCCGTTCTCTTGAATCAACATACGAACTCCCGGTCTACGATAGGAAGATCCTTCCAGAGCAACGACAGTAGCTAAAACTGATTTTATCCCTTGCTGCTGAGCTTTCCAGATAATTCCTACAAGATTTTTAATTTCATGTGTCATTGGAATCTAATTATATATTAGGAATTAATTTGATTAGTTTTTTTTTGGACTTTTATATTCCATCTAATTTGGTGATTAATTATTAATCTTTACTCATTTAAGCTCAAGATCTAAAGATAAAGATTCTATCAGTTTTATCAATTTACGCTTACCAATTTGGATTGGGGTAGCTTCTTTTTTTTGGATGAAAAATAGTTTTCTTTTAATAAATCTTGGCGGAAAACCTATCTCAATTGTGGTAGGTGAAAAAGTTGCAGGCTGAAATTTAACTTCATCTTTTCTATAAAGCCTTATGGAATCAAGTTCTGTTATTAAAGAAAGATATCCAACGTTAAAGTTTTTACCCCCCTTATAGTAATAGGGTAAAAAAAAGTGCTTGTTCATCTTATAAATAATAACCTTGGAAAGAGTTCTTTCAACAAATTGAGTATTCCCATTAATTGTTTTTTTTGACTCAAACTCATCGTTATAAAGATTATATCGAAGAAGTAATTCATCTCCATTTACTTCACCTAAACTAAAATCAGGGCTATCATATTTTTCACCTTTAATTTTACCATCCCACATTGATCTAAAACGGTCTGATTTTAATTTGGTGCTTTTATTAACACTATCCCCAATTATAGTTCTCACATAGTCCTGTGAATAATTATTTAAAGAGAATAATAGTATAATTAGGATAAATGAGTATTTCAATTTTTTTATTTTCAATTTAATAAATTCTTTTGGTCTCAAATATGGAAATTATTATTTACAGTAATTTTTTATTAAATTGAGGCATAATAATGTAATTATGAATGAGATGAAAAATATTTTTGGGGCTTTTCTAGCTACATTTATCATTGCTTCAGTATTAATAGGATGCAATTCTAAAGAGACTGCTTTATTTGAAATTACCTACAATTCATCATTGGAATTTGATGGACATGATGGTCGGCTTTTGTTAATTATCTCTAAAGATACACTTAAAGAGCCTCGTTTTCAGATTAATGATTCTGATGAAACAGGAATACTTATTGGAAAAAATGTTAATCAATGGAGATCAGACCAAAAACAATTATTTACTTCTTCCTCATTGGCCTACCCAATTGATAACTTAAGTGAACTTGAATCAGGAACTTATTTTGTTCAAGCCTTACTTCATAAATACGATACCTTCAATCTATCAAATGGAAAAACAGTTCAACTCCCAATGGACCAAGGAGAAGGCCAAAAATGGAATATCAGTCCTAAAAACTTATACAGTAAACCATTCAAAATAGATTTCAATAAAAACTCAAAAAATACAGTAAAAATTGAAATTACTGAAGAAATCCCACCTATTAAACCTGCTGAGGATTCTGAATACATTAAGCACGTTAAGATTAAAAGTAAAATGCTTTCAGAATTCTGGGGAAGGCCTATGTATCTTCAAGCTAATGTCCTAATTCCTGAAGGGTTTAATAAAGAAAATAAAACACAATATCCATTAATGGTTTTTCATGGACATTTCCCTAAAACGATCGGTGGATTTAGAACCTCCCCACCTACTGCACCTAAAAAAGATAGCATATTCACCAGTAGATTTGGTATAACTGGATACAAATACATACAAGAAAAAGAAGCTTATGATTTTTACAAAAACTGGGTTTCAAAAGATTTTCCAAGATTTGTAGTTATAGAAATCCAACATCAAAACCCATACTATGATGATTCCTATGCTGTGAATTCCGCTAACCTTGGCCCTTATGGAGATGCAATTACTTATGAGCTTATCCCCGAAATTGAAGAAATGTTCAATGGTGTTGGAGAAGGTTGGGGCCGCTTTTTGTATGGAGGTTCAACCGGTGGTTGGGAAGCTTTGGCTGTTCAAGTATTTTATCCTGATCAGTACAATGGATGTTTTGCTGCCTGCCCGGATCCAATTGATTTTAGGGCCTATACCGTTGTTGATATTTATAAAGATGAAAATGCCTATTACAAAACTGGGAACTTTAGAAAAACGCTTCGCCCCGGAATGAGAGATGGTAAAGGACATATTAAAGCTCAATTGATTGATATGAACCGAAGAGAACATATACTGGGAGATAAAGGAAGATCAGGTGATCAATGGGATATTTGGCAAGCTGTGTATTCACCTGTTGGAGAGGACGGATATCCAAAACCTATATGGGATAAACTTACAGGTAAAATTGATCATGATGTGGCCAATTATTGGCGAGAAAATTACGATCTTAGATATATAATGGAACGAGATTGGAGTAGAATAGGTAAAGATCTTGAAGGAAAAATAAATATCTACTGCGGAGATATGGATAATTATTATCTAAACAATGCTGTTGTTTTGACTGAAGAATTTTTAGAAAGCACCCAAGATCCTTATTATAATGGAGAGGTTGATTATGGAAATAATGCCGAGCATTGCTGGAATGGTGATCAAGACAATCCAAACTACATTTCTAGGCTTAGGTATAATACCATGTATCTTGAAAAAATAAAAGATAGATTAAAAAAAACTGCTCCGAAAAATCACAGACTCAAAAACTGGGGCTTCTAAAATTATTATAAACTAAATATTATGACTATGTTAAATTCAAAAAAATATTCTATTTGCTTGATTAGCTTACTTGTTTTATCAAGCTTTAATAGTGATGTGATCGCCCAAAACGTAAAAACGAAATCTGAAATGCTTCAGAATTATTCTTGGAGAGCCATAGGCCCTGCTAATATGGGAGGCAGGGTAACAGATATAGATGGTATACCTGGAGATCCTTCAACTTTTTATGTAAGTGGTGCTGATGGTGGAATTCATAAAACCATTGATGGTGGAGTTAGTTTTGAACCAATTTTCGAAAACCAAAGAGCTTATTCCATTGGAGCACTAACTATTTCTCCTTCTGACAATAATGTTCTTTGGGTTGGAACTGGAGAAGGAGACCCTCGAAATAGTGTAGGCTATGGATGGGGTGTATATAGATCTGTCGATGCAGGAAAATCCTGGAAACATTTAGGTCTTAAAAAAACGGAGAGAATTAAACGTATTGTAGTTGATCCTAATAATCCTGACATCGCATGTGTTTGCGCTCTAGGAAAAGAATGGGGAGCAAATAAAGAAAGGGGTGTTTTTAAAACTACAGATGGAGGAAAGAGCTGGAATAAAATTCTTTATATTGATGATAATACAGGCTGTTCTGATATTGCAATGGAAAATGATAATCCAAGAATCATGTATGCAGGAATGTGGACATTTAGAAGAAAGCCTTGGCGCTTTGACGACGGAGGAAAAAATACTGCTATCTATAAAACTATGGATGGAGGCTCTACATGGGAAAAAATCATGAAAGGTTTACCTAAAACAGACATGGCCCGCCCGGGAATTCATATTGCTCAAAATGATCCTAATATAGTTTACTTGATGACCGAATTTGAAGGTGGAGGAACAGCATTTAAATCTGAGGATAAAGGTGAAAACTGGGAGCTAGTAAATGATGACCCAAATATTAATTTCAGACCTTTCTACTATAGTGATGTGCGTGTAGATCCAAATAATTCAAATATTCTTTTTTCAATTTCCGGAAGACTAAGTCGTTCAAAAGACAGTGGTAAAAACTGGGAACAAGTGGCTAAAACAGTTCATGGAGATCACCAGGCTCTGTGGATAGATCCTGAAAATTCAAATTATATTTTAAATGGAAGTGATGGTGGTTTCCAAAGATCATTTGATGGCGGTGACTCATGGGAGATTATAAATAATATTGAGCTTTCCCAATTTTATCAACTTCAAATTGATAATTTAGAACCTTATAATGTTTACGGAGGTTTACAAGATAATGGAACATGGGTTGGACCCAGTAATTCCTTGTATGGAGCAGGTATATTGAAACGCCATTGGAAAGGACTTGCTTATGGTGATGGTTATTTTGCCGAACCAATTCCTGGAAATGAGCACTTGGTTTATACAAATCTTCAAGGTGGAGTCCCTTTTTTAGTTGATAGTCGCTATGGAAATGTTCAAACTATACACCCATATCCAAAAATTGTTGGATCAGCTGGTGATGCGATAGAAAAACACAAATATAGATTCAACTGGGATTCTCCAATTCATATTTCTCCTCATGATCCTGAAACTGTCTATATCGGTGGAAATGTAATATTTAAATCTCAAGATAGAGGTAATTCATGGAAAGTAATAAGCCCAGATTTGACTACAAATGATAAATCTAAACAAAGAACATCAGGAGGGACGATTTATCAAGATAATACAGCTGCTGAATTTCATTGTACAGTTCTTTACATTGCTGAGTCTCCAGTGAAAGAAGGGGTAATATGGGCAGGAACTGACGATGGTAACGTTCAAATTTCCTTAAACGGAGGTGAAACTTGGACAAATTTAAAAGACCGTATTAAAGGACTTCCAGAATTTGCCTGGGTTTCAAAAATTCATGCATCGGAACATGATGCTGGTACAGCATTCGTTGTAGTAGATCAGCACCGTATGGATGATTTTAAACCCTATATATTTATGACAAAAAACTTTGGAAAAAATTGGGAAAAAATTTCATCTGATTTACCTTCTGATGATTATGTGAAAGTTGTTCGGCAAGATCCTCACAATCCTAATTTACTTTTTGCTGGAATGGAACACGGAATTTTTGCAAGCTGGAATATGGGAGAAAATTGGGAAAAAATAAATATAAATTTACCCAACGTATCAGTTCGAGATCTTCGGATACAGGAAAGAGATCGTGATCTTATAGTTGGAACTCATGGAAGAGGTGTATACATTCTAGATGATATTAGACCAATTGAAGAACTTGAATATGCTGAAGGAAAAGTAATTCATTTATTTCCAGTTAGAGATGCTATAATCTGGAATATGTATTGGCGTATCGAAAATCTTGGGGACAGACACTATGTAGCTAAAAACCCTGACTATGGAACTAATATCAATTTTAGCTTAAGTCAAGATGCTACTGAAACAATAGAAGTAGAAATAAAAGATGAAAGCGGTCAACTTATTACAACATTAGAGCATAAAGAAGCAAAAAAAGGAGTGAANCGAATTGTTTGGGATCTGGGCTATAATGGTGCAAAAGCATTAAAAAATAATTCTAATGAAAGTATTGAAAATAAAGAAGGATTAAGATATGATGGTATAAGGCCAAAAGTTACACCAGGAACATATACAGCTAATCTTAAATATAAAGGGCAAACCATTAGCTCAAAAATAAAAGTAAGAGGTGATCTTAGAATAAACCTTCCGATTGAGGATTATCAAGAAAAATTAAGAGCATTATTAGCATTAAGAGATCTACTTAGTGAAACTCACGAATTAATTGATTATGTTGACACTGTGATTGAGCAGTTAGATGATTTGAAGATAAAACTTAATTCAAATTCATCCAGAGATAATTCAGATTTAATATCTCTGAGTAAAAAAATTGTAGATTTTAAAGATGAAGAACTCATGCGCCCACCTCCATCAATGTCATATAGACAAAGACCAAGGTTACGCGGAGAGATCAGATCACTTATGAGAGCCATAGATAACACAACAAATTCTCCTACGATTCCTCAGCTTGAAAGAATTGAGAGTCTTGCAGAAGAGCTTAATCAGCACAAAACTATGATGAATGAAATGGAATTAAGGATAAATGAAATAAATGAATCGAATGCATCACTGCCACAAATTATTTTAAAAGGTAATTGAATGTGAGGTACATTTTTTTAATTTCGATTTTATCATTTAACTTAATTTTATCATGTTCAGAGGGATTTAAGGTTGATGTAATAATTGAAAATGGAACAATTTATGATGGAACAGGAAATCGTCCATTTAAAGGTTCAGTTGCAATTAAAGGTGACAAAATTGTATATGTAGGTTCGCCAAAGTCATTTCAAGCAAAAACAATTATTGATGCTACAGATCAAGCTATCTCCCCAGGGTTTATAAACATGTTAAGTTGGGGTGTTGAAACTCTTATTGAGGATGGAAAATCCCAAAGTGATATACGTCAAGGTGTTACTCTTGAAGTTTTTGGTGAGGGAATGTCATGGGGTCCCTTAAATCAAGAAATGAAAGTTGACCTAATGAAAAAACAAGGGGATATTCAATATGAAATTCCTTGGAATACACTNGGTGAATATCTACAATTTCTTGAGGAAAAGGGTGTTTCAACTAATATAGCTTCATTCATTGGTGCAACTACACTNAGAATAAATGCTGTTGGCTACGAAGATCGTNAACCCAATCCTAAAGAACTAAAACTAATGACTGATTTGGTTCATCAAGGAATGAAGGAAGGAGCATTAGGAATCGGTTCTTCACTNATTTATGCTCCTGCATTTTATTCAAGTACAGANGAACTTATTGAAATTTGTAAGATTGCAGCTCAATATGATGGAATGTATATTTCTCATATGAGAAGTGAAGGAAATAAAATATTAGAAAGTGTTGATGAATTGATAACTATTGCTGAAGAAGCTGGAATTCGATCTGAGATATATCATTTAAAACTAAGTGGTAAAAAAAATTGGGGCAAGCTAGATGCTGTTATTCAAAAAATTGATTCTGCTAGAGCAGCTGGCTTAGACATAACAACAGATATGTACAATTATACTGCTGGCGCAACTGGCCTGGATGCCTCTATGCCTCCTTGGGTCCAAGAAGGTGGTCTCGATAAGTGGATAGAGCGACTTAAAAAGCCTTCAATAAAAAAGCGTGTTATTAAAGAAATGCAAACGGATACTGATCAATGGGAAAACCTTATGCGTGCTGCTGAATCTGCTGATAAACTAATATTAGTTGGTTTTAAAAATGATAGTTTAAAATATTTAACTGGTAAGACTCTTGATGAGGTTTCAAAAATTAGAGGGAAGAGCCCGGAGGAAACAGCAATAGATTTAGTTATTCAAGATGGTAGTAGAGTCGGAACAGTTTACTTTTTAATGAGTGAAGAAAATGTAAAAAGACAAATTAAATTACCGTATATGAGTTTTGGTTCTGATGCAGGTTCAATAGCTACAGAAGGTGTTTTTTTAAAAAGCAGTACACATCCACGNGCTTTNGGNAATTTTGCCAGACTATTGGGTAAATATGTGAGAGATGAAAAANTTATTTCGCTCGAGGAAGCAATTTATAAATTATCAGGGTTGCCAGCTTCTAATCTGAAAATCAATAATAGGGGGACTTTAAAAATTAATAACTATGCAGATGTGGTTGTATTTGATCCAGAATCTATTCAAGACTTTGCNACTTTTGANNACCCNATGCANTACGCAATAGGAATAAACCACGTTTTTGTAAATGGGTCTCATGTTTTAAAAAACGGGGATCATACAGGANTCCTTGCTGGTAAATTTGTTAAAGGTCCAGGTTACCAGAAAAACTAAATTAAATTAATAAATGAAAAAAATTTTAATTCTATTGCTGTTCCCATCATTNCTAGCCTCCCAAACAAAGGCTTTGATAGGTGGAACATTAATTGATGGTTATGGTAATCAACCAATTAAAAATAGCGTAATAATCATAGAAGGTGAAACTATAGTGAAAGTGGGCAGGGTAGATAATACTCTGATACCTAAAAATGCTGAAATTATATCTACAGAGGGTATGAGTGTCCTTCCAGGACTTTGGGATATGCATGTTCACTTAATGATTACGGGGCATTCAGACTACAGCTATTGGGACAAGACTTATTTGCCAATTTTTGAAAATGTAATAATGCCTGCATCAGCGCATCAACTTTTGCTGGCAGGAGTTACAAGTGCGCGTGATTTGGGTGGCCCCTTGGACGCAAGCTTAGCAGTAAGAGATGGAATAAATAAAGGGAATCTTCCTGGTCCTACAATGTATATTAGTGGACCATTTATTCAAAAAGAGCCTTATCCTGGGACAGAAGCTTTTCGCTGGGGCGTAAATGGAGAAAAAGACGCTCGTAGTAAAGTAAAAAAACTTGCTAAAGCTGGTGTAGACTGTATCAAACTTATTGATCAAGATCAAATGTCAATTGAAGAAATTAAAGCTATTGTCGACGAAGCACACAAAAATAAATTAAAAGTAGTTGCTCATTCGCACCGTCCAGATGAAATCCGATTAGGTCTTAAAGTTGGGGTTGATAATTTTGAACATACTGGTCTNTCCTCATCACCTAATTATCCAGATGATATAATGGACTTAATNAAAGANNGNACAGCAAATATGAATATTGGNCCATTGTATTGGACNCCNACTATTGANGTACTTTTNAATCATGATTATGTAGTAAANAATCCTGAANTTTTGGATAATGATAGNTGGCATTTAAATCTACCTGATTCTATNATTANAGACATAAAATCCTCAATACAAAAACCTGGAGAACTTCCTTATTTNCAACTTACNTCAATTNGNAAACCTACATTAAANANGAAATTCAATCAATTAAAAGAAGCAGGTGTTGTAATGATGATAGGTACAGATAGCGGTGTCCCAATGAAATTTCATTCACAAAGTACATGGAACGAGTTAGATATTTGGGTTCGAGAATTAGGAGTAAGTCCTTTAGAGGCAATTAAATCTGCAAGCTATTGGCCTTCTAAATTCATGGGGGTTGAAAAAAAAGTAGGTACGGTATCTGAGGGAAAACAAGCTGATATTATCGCTGTAAAAGGTGACGTATTAAAATATATTTCATTGCTTCAAAATATTGATTTTGTGATGAAAAAGGGGAAAGTTTATAAAAATAAAATTAATACTCTAACTTCAAATTAGTTTTTTTAATTTGACTTATTTGAGATGAATCACCTGTCATTTCCCATTTTGCTAATGATACAGGTATGTTACCGATGGCATTTAATGAATCAAAAAACTGTTTGACAAAAAACTTTTCTTCATTTTGTTTTGCAGCTTCCATCATCATAGATTCTATCAAATATTTACCCGTAATGTAACTGGTGCCATATCCAGGCTGTCTTAAATATAAATGTTGCTCGAAAATAAGTAAATCTTTTTCTGTCTTCATCCATCCCCTGGGAGTATATTCGGAATGAATTTTACCAGCTTCTTCCATTGTCATCATGTTGGCATGGGCATATAATGATCCTAATCCTCTCGCAGCTCTTTGAGCAATTAAAATATAAACGATTTCCCTAGAACGTGGATTTTTATCATATAGGCCAGCGTGCATAAATATTTCTTCAACGGCAGTCGCTAAACCTTCATTTCTGGAATCAAATATATTGTATAACAGGGCTTTCTCCCTTATTGGATTAGTATTTGGTTCTTCTATCATCCGTTCCAATTCAAACCAATGGTAAAAATGAGAAAATAAGGGTTTAGGATCTAGATGAACCGTAATCCAAAAGAAATTTCTTTTTTCGGCAGGTATAAATTTTCCCAAATGAGGCTGCAAGGCTTTTGAGAAATATGGCTTTACCGTTACTATATCATTTTGATCCAAAAAATCAATTAATTCAGATGCCCCATTTTTTACTATTTTATTGTAAGCTTCTGGTGAAACAACAGGACTCAACTCAGGTAAATTTCGATTACGATGCTCCTCCAATTTTAAAGAAGACCAGGCTCTTGCCAACTCCCTTTTTAATAAAATAACCTCATCTTCCCAACTTAAAGGTACAAGATGAACGTTTTGTTGGTACCATGTATAGTTTTGTTTACCAATACCAGAAGGGCCATTTTTTTTAGGGGCTTCTTGTTTGAGCCAGTTTACAAATTCATCAGTCGCATTTTTCGCTTTTTTTATTGCTTTAACTAAAATTTTATCACTCGCAACTGAAGGTTTTGAAAGAAGATTTTCTAGAACTTCTGATTGATCCTCTATATCTCTTATTCCAGCAATCCATAAATCTCTCGCGTTGCCAGTCAAGTTAATTCTTGCCTGTTGATTTAATTTTGGAATAATTTTTAAAGATGAAGCTAATTGCTTTTGACTTCTACTGTCAAGTGGAAACTTGTATTGCCATAATTCAATTACTGCATGATGTGTTGGTCCTTCATGGGCAGGGACATCGCTTTTATAAGTCCAAATGGACTTATAAAACGCAGGGTCACGTTCCCAAGGTTTTAAAATTTTATCATTAAATAAATACCCATTCATTTCAGCCCAAAGAAGATGCCAATCAACTTGTTCAGAATTGGTCCAACTTTCTTTAGGCATTGCATCTAATCTTCTTTTTAAAGATTGAAATGAAACTTCTCTTTTTTTGAATGTTAACTTTGAATAATCTGGTACACCTTCAATAAATGGTGGGCTTTCAAAATTACGCCACTCTTTAAATAATGAATTTAACTCAGGTCGGGTATTTTCATTAACTACTTGCCCTGGAGTAAATTGATAATAAAACAAGAAAATAAATAAAAAGAATGAAAATATCTTTCTTCTATTTGTTTTTGGAAAATCGTTCATTGTTAAAATATTCTCTTTATACAATAGAAACTAAATGTATTAAAATTTAACTACATTATATTTACTGAGAATATTTCATTTTGATTATGCAAAAAATTACTCTTTTCATTCTATTCATTTATACTTCTCTTAATTCACAAACCCTTGATTTTGACAAATTAGAAAACCTAAAAATCCGAAATATTGGGCCTGCAAATATGAGTGGCCGTATTACTACTATTGATGCATCCATTTCTAACCCTAAACTAATTTTTGTTGGAGCTGCTTCAGGGGGAGTCTGGAAATCTGAAAATGGGGGATCATCTTGGATACCCGTTTTTGATAATCAGCCTACACAAAATATAGGAGCATTAGCAATACAGCAGACTAATCCAAAGGTGATATGGGTTGGAACAGGTGAGGGTAATCCTAGAAATTCAATGAATTTGGGAATGGGTATTTTTAAATCTGAAGATGGTGGAATCACTTGGAAAGCAATGGGATTAGAAGAAACAAAAACTATCCATCGAATACTAATCGACCCTCAAGACGAAAATATAATATACGCTGGCGCTTTGGGAGATCCCTTTACAAAAAATGAACACAGAGGGCTTTATAAATCTAATGATGGAGGAAAAACTTGGAATAGAATACTTTACAGTAATAATTCATCTGGTATTGGTGATTTAGTAATGGATCCTCAAAACCCAAATAAACTTTTTGCTGCACTTTACGATCACCATAGGACACCATATTCATTTGTTTCAGGTGGAGTTGGTTCAGGTCTGTTTGTTACTGAAAACGGAGGTAAGAGCTGGCAAAAAATAAATGATAAAAATGGAATTCCTTCAGGTGAACTGGGTAGAATAGGTATTGCAATTGCACCGAGTAATAACAAAAGGATTTATGCTAAAATTGAAGCTGAAAAAAATTTACTTTACAGGAGTGATGATGGAGGTCAATCATGGGAGGTGATCAATAAAAATCCAAAATTTACTAATAATAGACCTTTTTATTTTCAAGATTTAGCTGTTGATTCAAAAAATCCAGACCGATTATATAATATTTACCAACCATTGTCAGTAAGTTATAATGGTGGAAAAACCTTTGACACCATACCAATGATTCCGGCAGATGAAACTAAAGGTATTCATGCAGATTTTCATGCAATGTAAAGGATTTATGCTAAAATTGAAGCTGAAAAAAATTTACTTTACAGGAGTGATGATGGAGGTCAATCATGGGAGGTGATCA
>PAFO01000009.1 GCA_002705385.1 Flavobacteriaceae bacterium | reverse complement strand
GGTTTATTTAATCAGCGTCAAATTGTTCGTTGGGCTTTTGAAGAGGGAACAAGAATAGGTGATATAAAACGTTTTTCTCTTGATGGATTAGGAGGTTATGCAGTTGTTCAACTTACGGGAATCAATAACAAAGGAATTGCAGGTATTGATGAGGTAGGGTCTGAAGTTCGAAAACACATAATTCAAAATAAAAAAGCAGCCCTTATTATAAAGCAATATCGTAACATAAAGACATTAGAAGCTTTAGCAGAAGATGAAAGTCTATCAATTGAAACAGCATCAGCTGTAAATCAAAAGAATCCAACATTAGTTGGTGCTGGTAATGAACCTTATGTCGTTGGTGCTGCTTTTTCTATGGGAGAGGGAAATGTATCTGGATTTATCCAAGGAGAACAAGGAATGTACAAATTGAAGTTACTTAAGGTAAATGAAGCAGAAACATTGAAAAATTATGATGAGTTTACAAAAGAATATCTTCAAAAAGCGAGTTTTAGCTTATTAGAAAATGTTTTTCAAGCACTCGAATCTAGTGCAGATATAGATGATAATAGAGCTATTTATTATTAATCAATTCAATTTATAAAATCATTTCTTTAAAAGAAATTATAGTTGGATAGCCTAATTTTTTAAAGTAATTTGGGCTTTCTTTATTTCCAGATACCAAAACAAAATCCCCACCCCAAGCACCTAAGCTCTTAACGATTCCTTCAAAATCTGAGAAAAAAACTTCTTGAACTGTTCTTCGATTTAAAATTGATCCAATTATTTTTTCATGGGTTTTTAAATATAAATTAAAATCATCTTGATCATTACAATTTATCATCAGTTCAGTTAGTTTACTTATTTGGCTAATGACAGAGACTTCAACTTTATTTAAATCAAAACCGGCAACAGCTTTCTGACTGTCTTTTTTCTTATTAAGGTGAACAAAAAAAAGATTTTCAATAAAAGGATAATTCAGCTCAACTGATTTTACATATGGGGAGTAATTATTTCTTGTGTAAGTTAAAGGTCCTTTCGCTTGAGCACACGCAATATCGAAACCGCTCCCACCAAAACTTTTATCCAAGATGATGTAAGGGTTACAATTCCCCCATAATGCTATATTAGATATTAAAGTAGAGGAACTACCTAAGCCCCATGATCGATCAAATTCCAAACGGGTGTCAACTTGACCTCCTTTTATTAAAAAAGTTGAGTTTAATTTTTTTGTTGCTCTTAAAACTTTATATAATCTTTTCCATATCTCTGAATCTGTTGTAGCAATAAGTTCAAGTGAATCCACATTGAATTTGACTTCAAACCATAGAATTCCATTCGAGTCATAACTTTTCCAAATTAAGGTATTACTGTCTATTGGGTTATAATTTAAAGTTTGTCCAACTTTGGTTGGTAAAGCTAGAGCTTTCGATCCATTTAGAACAGTATATTCTCCAGTTAAAAGTAATTTACCATGGCTGAAAAATGAGATCATTTTAAAGAATATTTTTTTAAAAATTCTCCAACTGCTTTTACGCTAACGATATGTTTTTTAAAATATATAATTGCTGCTTTTTTATGATCTTCAGATGCTCCCATTTGATTAAGAATATTCAATAGGTGCATTTTCATATGCCCTTTTTGAATACCTGACGTAACTAAAGATCTAAGGGCTGCGAAATTTTGAGCTAGACCAGTTACTGCAATTATTTTCATAAGTGTTTTTGCATCTGGATTTCCCAATAATTCCAAGCTCCACTTAACCATGGGATGCAGTCTAGTTAATCCTCCAATAGTCCCTAAAGCCAAGGGAATAACAAGTTCCATATGAAAAATGTCATTCTTGACAAATGCATTACTCAACGATGTATATTGTCCACTTTTTGACGCGTATGAGTGGACTCCTGCTTCTATAGCTCTAAAATCATTACCCGTTGCCAAAACAACCGCATCTACGCCGTTCATTACACCTTTATTATGAGTTACTGCGCGGTAGGATTCTTTTTTTGCAATTTCAACAGCCTGAATTATTTTTTTCGCAAAATCATTACCAGTCCATCCATTTTCTGGGATAAAATCAGAAACAGGACACTTAACAGATGCACGAACAAGACATTTTGGAGCATAATTTGAAAGTATGCTCATAACNACTTCTACCCCCTCTCCTTTCAAATACTTACTATCATTTTGAGCTAACTCTTTAAATTTGGAAGCTATACTTTCAAGACAAGAATTNATAAAATTTGCACCCATTGCNTCTGCAGTTTTAAACTCTACATGTAACTGAAAATAATTAGGAATAAGATGACTTTTATCTATCAATTTTANATTTTGAATCCCTCCTCCTCGGCGAANCATATTNTTNGAGAATTCTTCTGTAACTTCTAGNANTTTGAGGTTTATTTTTTTTAAAAAANGAATGAATTATTTTTGGATCACCANTAAATAAAAAATGAACTTGTCCCACTTTTAAGGTATCTAAAACTTCAGCCNTAAAACCNCCACGATTTAGCCAAAATTTAGCTGCATTAGAAGCTGCGGCTACTACAGAACTNTCTTCTATCACCATTGGTATTGTATAAGGCTTACCATTAATTAAAAANTTAGGGGCCACTCCTAATGGCATGTANAAGTTNGTTAGAGAATTTTCAATAAACTCGTCATGTTTTTTTTGTAAGTCAGAATCGTTATTCCAATAATTCAATAATAAGTTTTTTGCATCTTCAGGATTTTTAAAATGAGCACGGGTAATCCATTCAATCTTTTGAGCTTTGGTGAGCTTGGAAAAACCCTCAATCCCCTTNNCCATGGTTTTTTTTATAAATATACTGATTTTGAATGTCCATAAAAACCATCAATACTTTCATTTTTTATAAATTGCNATTATATCATATTTTAAAANTNAAAATNNTTAAATCTAATCTANAAGAATAAAACCCTCATGCTATTTTCTNTTAAAAAGCAAGTTTTTAATTTAACCTCGTTNCTAATAATAATTAGTTCAACANTATATTCTCAAAAAAACTTATCCCTTGATAGTTTATGGTCAGGTAAATATAATGCAGATCGATTGGAGTCAATACGATCAATGAAAGATGGTAAGTCTTACACGATTTTGAAAAACTTTAAAGAGACTAATGCTACCCAGATCATTCAATTNTATTANAAAAANTTAAAGCAAGGTAATGTTGTACTAGATTCTGATAACTATAAAGAAATTGAAAGCTTTTCTGACTATACTTTTTCTAAAAATGAAAAAAAAATACTNNTAGAGTCTAATGTAATTCCTATTTACAGAAGATCGAAAGCAGCTGACTATTGGGTTTTTGATATAGCTNCAAAAGAACTTCAAAAAATAAGTGATAATAAAATTCAGGAGCCATTACTTTCNCCTGATGCTACNAAAGTGGCTTATGTATTTAAAAGAAACCTTTTTGTAAAAGATTTAAAGAGTACTCAAATAAAACAACTCACCTATGATGGAAATTTCCAAACTATTAATGGAATCTCTGATTGGGTTTACGAAGAGGAATTCGGATTTGTAAGGGCTTTCGATTGGGGTCCTGATTCAAAAGAACTTGTATATATGAGATTTGATGAGTCAAAAGTACCGATTTTTTCTATGGATATTTATGGTTCAGAAGCGTATCAGTTTCCTTATATGTTTAGATACCCTAAAGCTGGAGAAGAAAACTCAAAGATTGATTTATATATTGTTAATACCGATACAAACATTAGAAAAAAAATTTCTTTTAAAGATGAGAACCCCTATTATATTCCTCGCATAAAGTTTGCTGGTGGTGAAAATTCATTGATTATACAGACTATGAATAGGCATCAAAATCATTTAAAACTTTGGCGATGGAATACAANGAATGAATCNATGCAATTGCTTTTGGAGGAAAAAGAGAATACTTATGTAAGCATCCATGATAATCTAATGTTTTTAGATGATAATAGTTTTTTATGGACTAGTGAACGTGATGGATATAATCACATTTATCATTNTGATCAAAATGGAAAACTAATCAATCAACTAACAAAGGGGAAATGGGAAGTAACATCATTATATGTTGTTAATCCTAAAGAGAAAGAATTATACTACCAGTCAGTCGAGAGTGGAAGTACAGAACGAGGTGTTTATGCAGTAAATCTGAATGGTAAAAGCAAACGACTTATCCAGGGAGTAAAAGGAACCAATGGAGCTTCATTTAGCGTAAATGGGGACTTTTATATTCACTCCTNTTCGGATGAATATACACCACCAAAATTCTCACTTTACAAAACCAAAAAGAACAGGCTNCTCGGTACTTTTTTAGATAATGAGAAGCTCAAAAATGAAATCGAAGAATTCCAATTCAATGACCGTGAGTTTTCTACCGTTGCAATTAATGGAGAGCAACTCAACATGTGGATGATTAAACCAAAAGATTTTGACCCCTTAAAGAAATATCCTTTGTTACTATTTCAATATTCTGGACCTGGTTCGCAGGAGGTTTCAAATCGATGGGGCGACGAGGAGTTGATATGGCATAAAAGTTTAGCCAATCAAGGTTATATTATCGCATGCCTCGACGGTCGTGGAACCGGCTTTAAAGGTGCTAAATTTAAAAAATTGACATACCTAAATCTAGTNAAATATGAAACCTTAGATCAGATTGCTTTCGCAAAANACCTTGGGAATTTANAATACATAGATAAAAGTAGAATTGGAATTTGGGGATGGAGTTTTGGNGGTCATATGGCAACTCATTGTTTACTTACAGGNAATGATACTTTTTCTATGGCAATTGCNNTTGCACCAGTAACAAATTGGCGTTTTTACGANACTATATATACCGAACGTTTTATGCGTACACCACANGAAAACCCTAANGGATANGATATGAATTCACCCTTAAATTATGCAGATCNACTCAAAGGAAAATTTTTGATTATTCATGGATCNGCTGATGANAATGTCCATGTCCAAAACACAATGAGGATGGTGGAAGCACTNATNCANGCTGACAAACAGTTCGAATGGATGATTTATCCAGATAAAAATCACGGAATTTTTGGAGGCAAAACAAGAAAACACCTATATACTAAGATGACAAAATTTATACATGAAAACCTTTAGAATTTTTTTATGACAACNATTAATCCAGATAAAGAGCCTAAAACAATTTTTGGCCACCCGGCAGGGCTTTATGTATTATTTTTTACTGAATTGTGGGAGCGTTTTTCCTATTACGGAATGCGAGCTTTATTTACACTTTTTTTAGTTGCAAAAACACAAGGAGATAATCCAGGTTTTGGCTGGACAAATTCTGAAGCAATTGCCCTTTATGGATGGTACACTATGCTTGTCTATTTAGCCTCTGTCCCTGGAGGTTGGATCGCAGATAATTTATTAGGACAAAAGAAAACAGTATTACTTGGTGGCGCTTTGCTTTGTGTAGGTCATACAATACTGGCATTTGATACTGAATTTAGTTTTTATATGGGGTGTTTTTTTGTTATCCTCGGAGTAGGCTGCTTAAAGCCTAATATTTCATCAATGGTTGGAGGCTTGTATCCTGCTGGTGATGAAAGAAGAGATTTAGGATTTTATATTTTTTACATGGGGATTAACATTGGTGGATTTACAGCTCCTTTGCTTTGTGGTTGGGTTGGAGAAACATACAATTGGCATTATGGATTTGGTCTTGCTGCAATTGGAATGTTGATTGGACAAATTACATACATGTACGGCCAAAAATATTTAGTTGGAGTTGGAGATTTTATAGGAAAAGTATCCCATCCCGAAAATGAATTTCGTAATAGAAAATTAACAGCGATAGAAAAGGACCGCGTAAAAGTACTATTAATATCATTTCTATTAATCATTTTTTTTTGGGGAGCATTTGAACAAGCAGGAGGATTAATGAATCTTTATGCTAAACAGAAAACAGATCGAATTTTAATGGGGATTGAAATTCCAGCATCCTGGTTTCAATCCTTAAACTCTTTCTTTATCATTACACTTGCAGTTGGCGTTGGGGCTTTTTGGATGAAAATTAAATTGAAAGGAAAAGAAGCTTCTTCTCTGTATAAAATGGCTATTGGAATAATAATTATGGGTTGGGGATTCATGTTTATGCGCTTCGCAGCAATGGAATATGAACTAATTGGTAAATCAGCAATGTACTGGCTTGTTTTAGCATACTTATTTCANACCATNGGAGAATTATGTGCTTCACCTGTCTCNCTTTCTTTTATAACAAAACTAGCACCGGTTAAATATGCGGCCTCAATCATGGGGCTATATTGGGCTGCAACAGGATTAGGAAATAAATTAGCTGCCAGTGTAGGTGGTTTTGCTGAAACAGCTGGGGAAAAACAAATTTTTACTGGGATATTTATTTTTTGTACTGTAATTGGGATCTCAGTCATGCTTTTACTTAAACCTTTAAAAAGATTAACCCACGGAGCTGAGGATCTTGTACAATAAAAATAAAATGTATTTTTGTAAAACTTTTCTTGTCTTATGTAATATGAAAAAACTACTTCTAATTATAGTGTTGCAACTCTTTAGTTTTAATGAGCTTCAGGCACAAAACATCGAATGGATGAGTTTAGCTCAGGCAATGGAAGCCCAAAAAAAAGAGCCTAAAAAAATTTTTATGGATGTTTACACTGACTGGTGTGGACCTTGTAAGTTATTGGATAAAAACACTTTTCAAAACCCAGATGTATCTCGTTACATTACAGAACATTATTATGCTGTAAAGTTTAATGCCGAGGGGCAGGAAGAAATCAACTTTTTTGAAAAAACCTTTACAAATCCAAATTTTGATCCCAATCGTAAAGGGAGAAATGCGACTCATCAATTCACTCAATTTTTAGGGGTAAAAGGTTATCCCACTATGGTATTTTTTAGTGAAAATGGAGACCCTATTATGCCAGTTGTTGGATATTATAAACCCCAGCAATTAGAACTTTTTTTAAAAATGATTAAACAAGGAGATTATCAAGTATTTTCAAAGCCAGAAGATTTTGAAAATTACAGAAAGACTTTTAGACCAAAATTTAGGGGTTAGTTTTTGGCCCTATTCATTTAAATAATTATTGCATTATAGATCAGATTTGCGGTTTTTTCACTTGCACCACCTAGGCCCAATATTGAGGGAATCTTTTTATATCCTTCCTGCTGAGTTTTATCTTTTAAATTAATCAGCTTTTTTAGCTCTAATTCTAGCCTTTTTAAATTACACTCCCCTTGAATAAGTTCTAAGACAACTTCACTGTCTAAAATTAGGTTGACAAGTGAAATATACTTGAGCTTAAGGATTTTTTTTGCAATCCAGTAGTTTATATAGCTTGTTCGATAACAAACCAATTGAGGTACTTTAAATAATGCTGCTTCCAATGTTGCCGTGCCACTAGCAACTAGTGCTGCATTGCTATTTTTAAGCAAGTCGTAAGTAGCTTTATAAATAACCTTTAATGGGGCATTTCCAATCAAATCATTGTAGTAATGGAGAGGAACACTTGGTGCACCGGCAATTATAAATTGATGGTCTGGGATTTTAGCAGCTACCTTAACAAAAAGAGGTAACATTTTCCTAATTTCTTGAATCCTACTTCCTGGTATCAATGCTATAATTGGTTTGCTTTCATCAAGAAGATTATTTGAAAGAAATTGTTTGTTTTCTTCATATTTAGTGATATAATCGATTAATGGATGCCCAACGTAATGAACCTTAAAATCGTGATTGTCTTCAAAAAAGGCTTTTTCAAAAGGAAGAATTACATAAAGTGAATTAATAAATTTTTTAATTTTTTCTACTCTGCTTTCCTTCCAAGCCCAAACTTGGGGGCTAATAAAGTAATGATTTTCAAACCCCTTAGATTTAGCCCATTTAGCAATTNTTAAGTTAAAACCTGGGTAATCAANATATATAATTACATCTGGNTTGAATTTTATAATATCATCTTTACAGAACTGGATNTTTTTTAAAATANGNGGGAGATTTGATATAACNTCCCAAAATCCCATATANGCAATNTCTTTATAATGTTTCACCAATTCAGCACCTTCTTTTTTTATTAGATCGCCNCCCCAAGCTCTAAAACGAGCATTTAGGTCTAACTTTTTTAANGCAGCAATCAAATGTGAACCATGTAAATCGCCTGAAGCTTCTCCTGAAATTAGATAGTATTTCAAATGTGAGATTTGTTAAATTAATTTTAATAATCCGACAAAAATTACGATTATTATGGATATAGCAACAATACCTGCTGCAAAAGGCATTTTATTTTTACGTAAAGAAATAAAGAATATGGGTAGGTTTATCAAAGCTGCTAATGAAATTAAACCACCTAGACGCTTTTGATCATATAGATAAAAAAGNGAATCTTCTAATGANGCTTCAGAAAGAGAAANAACAAGAATTATNACTCCAAAACTCGTCCANAAAAAGCCAGCAAATATTCCCCATAAGAAGTATTTATCTTTTATAAATTCCATGTGTTNAATTNTTNAATACTNTGATGTGCAGTGAGGTCAAATTGAGTAGGAACAATAGAAATATATCCCTTTTTCAAAGCCCATTCATCGGTATCTTCTCCTTTGTCTTGATTTACGAATGAACCAGTCAACCAATAGTATTCTCTACCCATAGGGTTGGTTCTTTTGTCAAATTTTTCAACCCAATTCGCTTTCGCTTGTCTGCAAATTTTGATTCCTTTGATTTCTTTTTCTTTTAGTTTTGGAAAATTCACATTCAAAACCACATTTTCAGGAATCCCATTTGATAAGGCTTCANTAGTTATTTGTTTGATGTATTTCCTCAGAGGGNTAAAGTCAGCTGTCCAATTATAATCCAATAGTGAAAAACCAANAGCAGGAATTCCTTCTATGCCNGCTTCTATTGCAGCACTCATCGTACCTGAATAAATTACATTGATAGATGAATTTGAACCGTGATTAATTCCTGAAACACAAAGGTCTGGCTTACGATCTAAGAGTTCATTAACAGCTAGTTTTACACAATCAGCGGGTGTACCCGAGCAACTATATTCTAATTGAGAGCCATTATTTACAATTATTTTTTCACAATGCAATGTCGAATTAATTGTTATAGCNTGTCCCATTGCAGATTGAGGNCTATCAGGTGCNACTACAACTGTTTCACCAACTTCATTCATAATTTCTATNAAGGNTCGAATACCAGGNGCTGTAATACCATCATCATTGGTTACTAAAATNAAAGGTNTTTTTTNCATAANAATCTTGNANTGCAAANNTAANGAATCTTTTGACCACAGGTTTTAAAAGAATATTAACAAAACTAATTTCAAATATGATTATATTTACGGGCTATGAAATTTAAAAAAAAATCTATGCGATCTTTTATTTGGGTCCTTTCTATCATCCTTTTTAGTGGAATTTTTTTTGGATTCAATTTAAAAAATGATGATCCAAATAAAGACAAGTTATTGCTAGAAATTATATCCTATGTTCTTGAAAGAGGGCATTATAGTCCAAAAGAAATCAACGATACTTTCTCTGAGAATGTTTACATGGACTATCTAGATAATTTAGATGGTCAACATCGTTTTTTCCTCCAGACTGATATCAATTCCTTTGAGCAGTATAAATACAAAATAGATGATCAAATTAAAAATACTGAACTTAATTTTTTTGACTTGACATATGCTAAAATTATTGAGCGTATGGACCAGGTTGAACANTTNTACAAAGATCTTTTAGAACNACCTTTTGATTTTTCAAAAAAGCAAGAAATNGATTTGGATTTTGAAACTGCACCCTATGCATCCAATCTTGTCGAATTGAAGAACCTATGGAGAACAAGATTTAAGCTAAATGCGCTTCAAAATTTTACTTCTACAAAAGAAGATCAATTGAAGCAACATGAAAATGACTCAACTTTTAATTTACTCACGGATATTGAACTTGAAAGAAAAGCAAGAGAAAATATAAAAGAGGATATGAGTAGTTTTTTCGAAAGATTCAAGGATCTTAAAAGGAAAAATTGGTTTTCTTTTTATATAAATTCTATAGTAGTTCAATTTGATCCACATACTTTTTATTTAGCTCCAAGTGATAAAGATAGATTTGATATGAGNATGTCAGGTAAATTCGAAGGAATTGGAGCGCGGTTGACAAAAAAAAATCAGCAGATAAAAATTGTAGAAGTTATTTCTGGAGGGCCAGTATGGAGAAATGAATTACTGGAGATTGGAGATTCTATTCTAAAAGTAGGACAGGAAGGTGAGGAGCCAGTAGATATAACAGGGATGGTATTAGATGATGCAGTAAAATTAATAAANGGACCGAAAGGAACCAAAGTTTATTTAACTGTTAAACGGGTTGACGGAACAGTTGAGGTTGTACCAGTAACTCGTGATGTTGTTGTAATTGAAGAAACATATGCCAAATCATCCATAATAAAGGATGATCTTGGAAAATATGGTTTAATTGAGCTTCCTAAATTTTACATCAATTTTCAAGATTATGATGAAAGAAATGCAGCTACAGATGTAAAAAAAGAATTGGAGCTACTTAAAAAAAATAATGTTAAAGGAATAATTCTTGATCTAAGGAATAATGGAGGAGGATCTTTAAAAACCGTTGTTGATATGACAGGCTATTTTATTGAAGAGGGGCCGGTAGTACAAGTAAAAAGTACAGGAGGCAGAAAAGAAGTATTAAAAGACAAAGATCCAAGTATTATTTGGGACGGACCCCTTGTGATTTTAGTTAATGAATTTTCAGCCTCTGCTTCAGAAATTTTGGCTGCAGCTCTTCAAGACTATGGCCGTGCAATTATATTGGGCAGTAAACAAACCTTTGGAAAAGGAACAGTTCAAAATATTATTGACTTAAATAGAATGGTATCCGGAGGAACTTATGGTGATTTAGGTGCATTAAAGGTAACTACTGATAAATTTTATCGTATTAATGGATTAACAACTCAATTGGAGGGGGTAAAGAGTGATATTATTTTCCCAGATCAATACTCAATGGTTGAAATGGGGGAAAAGGATCAGGATAATCCGCTTTCGTGGGATAGGATTACACCAGCACTTTATAAACCACTACCAAAATTAGCTAACTATGATTATTCAGTTGAAAGAAGTAAGCGAAGAATTGAAGAGAATCCATTTGTTGCATTAATTAAAGATCAAGCAGCATGGATAAAAAAACAACAGGATGACTCGAGATTTTATCTAGATTATGAATCATTTAAATTTAAGAGGGAATCCAATAAAAAATATGCTGATAAGTTTAAAAGAATTTCAGAATTTGAATCTGATTTAGAATTTGAGTGGCTAAACGAAGCTAATTCATCTAAACTACCGAATGACGATTTGATTAAAAAAAGAGAACGTTGGGAAGAATCATTGAAAAAGGATTTATATATAACTGAAGCTGTTGAAATTTTGAAGGATCTCTCAAATCAAATCAAGATTGGTAAGCCTATTGCTCAGCATAAAGAAAAATAACCTTTGAAATCTAACCGCTTGTATCAAAGTTTCAAAAAAGAGATTTGGGCAATTGGGAGTAGTCTTTGTATTGTTTTAGTTAAATTCTTTGCAATTTTTGCTTATTCTTTATTTCCCGATAAGACTTAATTTTCCAATCAGATGCATTTGTCAATCCATTAAAAATCATTTAGATTAGTTTTCAAAATGCTCCTGATTTCAGGGAATAATCTAAGTATTATTTTAAATGTAAGAGATTAATTATAATAAACGTTGAGAGTCAAAGTTCAAATAAATAAATAACATCAGGCTAAAGGCCATCAAACTTGAACCACCATAGCTTATAAATGGCAATGGGATCCCTACAGTCGGGACTAAACCTAATGTCATTCCAATATTAATAAAAAAATGAGTAAACAGCATACTAGCAAACGCATAGCAGTAAACCCTTCGAAATATACTACTTTGTTTTTCTGCACGGTAAACAATTCGAAAAATTAGAAGAGTAAAAAGACAGATTAGTAAGCTGCTTCCTAAAAATCCCCATTCTTCACCTATAGTACTGAAAATATAATCGGTATGTTGTTCTGGGACAAAGTTTCCTTTAGTTTGAGTTCCATTTAGATATCCTTTTCCTGAAAATCCTCCGGATCCAATGGCAATTTTTGACTGATTAATATTATAACCAATTCCTTTTGTATCCGTNTCTAAACCTAGAATAATATTAAATCTATCTCGATGACGTTTTTCAAATACAGAGTTNAAAATAAAATCAACCGAGAAAGAGAAACACACACAAGCTCCTAAACTGATTAAAAACGGATTTAATTTGGTATTTGATTTTTTTATTAAATGGTAAATAATAAATATTATTGATCCAACTCCTAGACTAACTATTAGAGGATTTAAGACTAAAGTTNTAATGAAAATAACAATAAGTCCTAATCCAAAAAACAACCATTTCAAATCTAATCCTTCACGCATNAAAACAAAAAAAAGTCCAAAAAATACAAATGCTGATCCAGGATCAGGCTGGANTAAAATCAATATTACTGGNATNAATATCAAAAGTAAAATTTTAAAAAGGTAATTTCTTTTTCGAATATCAGTTTGAATTCCACTCAAAAATTTTGCAACTACCAGAGCTGTAGTGATTTTTGTAAATTCTGCAGGTTGCAAACTAAATGACCCTATGGTGTACCATGAGGTTGCGCCAGATATTTTTTGTCCGAAAGCAAAGAGCCCAAGAAGGGATAAAATGGAAATTGTGTAGAATATATAACTTACGTGTTCAAAAAAATTTGATTTTATGTATAACACGAAAGGAAATATAATAATACACCCTATAAAAATCCAAAATTGTTTACCTACAACAGTTGATAGATCAAATGGCATTAATATATTTTGTTGGTATGTTGCCGAATAAATATTAAGTAAACCAAAACTTAACAAGCAGATGTAAATCAATATACTGATCCAATCCAACCGAAAAAACAGAGTATTATTCATTGATTTTAAATGACGTACCAGACAAGGGCTTCATATATTCACTAATTAAGCTTCCGTTAAGCATTCTATTTTCTAGCCATGTTCTTTTTACTTTCCCATTTAAATATTTTTCAATCATAAGACTAGCTATGGGCGCAGCCCAACGTGCTCCCCAATATCCGTTTTCAACAAAAACTGCAAGTGCAATTTTTGGATTTTCTTTAGGTGCAAAAGCCACAAAAATAGAATGATCTGTAAGCTGAGTTTTTTCTCCATTTAACCGAATAAAATTCTCTGCNGTACCTGTCTTACCGCAGACTTCAATTCCTTGAATTTTGGCAACTTTTGCAGTCCCCTTTTCAACAACCTGATGCATTCCTTCAATAACAGTTTCAAAATGACGTGCTTCAATTAATGTATGACTTTTATTAAATAATGAATCTCTTAAGATTTTATTATTTAATTTTTTAAAATGGGGTTTAATGTAGTACCCTCTATTGGCAATTGCAGCAGTAAAATTTNCCANCTGAATTGGTGTAGTAAGAATTTCTCCTTGGCCAATAGCATTAGAGATTATAGTGCTAGGTCCCCAGCGNCCTTTTTGATACCATCTATCATAATATGAATTACCTGGTATAAATCCTTTTTTTCCAATGGGAAGGTCGTAACCAAGGTAATTTCCCAAACCAAACTGCTCTAAATGAGTTTTCCAACGGTCAAGTCCGAAAGAAGCTGTTGAATCTTTTCCAATAATTTTTACATAAGTTTTAGCGAAGTAACTATTACAGGAATTGTAAACCCCTTTCAATAAATTATTTCGTGTACCAACTTGACAATGACACTTCATAAAAGCACCTTTAGCATAGAAATGTCCTTGGTTACATGAAAAAATAGTTTGTGGTGTAATTACATTTTCTTGAAGAGCAATAAGTGCATTTAAGGTTTTGAATGGTGAGCCTGGAGAATATTCAGCTTGTAAACCTCTGTCAAACAAAGGTTTCGCTATTGTATCATTGACTAAGGCCCTAAAGTTCTCTGATCGTTTATTTCCAACTAATAAATTAGGGTCATAGCTCGGCGCTGTAACAAGTGCTAATACTTCTCCTGTCAGAGGCTCAATAGCTACAATACCTCCTCTTTTATTTTGCATTAAAGATGCTCCATAAGTTTGAAGTTCAGCGTCTATTGTTAGTGTTATATTTTCTCCAGCTTCAGGTTTAGAATCATATTTACCCTCTTCATAAGAANCAATAATTCTGTTAAATCGATCCTTTTGGAAAAATTGGGTCCCTTTTTTCCCTCTAAGTATTGTTTCGTAGCTTTTCTCTATTCCTTGGCGACCAATCATTTCACCAAGATCATAATCATTTTTAGTTTTAAGTTCGGCAGAATTTATCTCGCTGGTATATCCGAGGATATTAGAAGCTATGGGGAGGGTGTAATCTCGTATCGTTTTCTTTTGAAAATAAAAACCTGTGTATTTCCACATTTTTTCCTGGAAAAGAGCTTGCTTTTCTTTACTTATCTGACGCGAAATTGCAGATGGTCTTTTAGATGAAAATTGTTTTACATTTCTTAATCTTTTAATTAGTTCTTCTTTAGTGATTTCTAAAAATGAAATGAGTTCTAAAGTATCAAATACTTTAATGTCTTCAGGAATTGCCATTAAATCGTAAACAGGTTGATTTGCAACCAAAAGAATTCCATTTCTATCGTAAATAAGTCCTCTAGGAGGGTAGACAGGTCTTTTTTCTACTGCATTATTAAGAGACAGTTCGTCATAGTTTTGATTAAAAACTTGCAGCGACAGCAATTGAACAAGAAACATCAATGAGCTTAATAGTGTAAAACTCAATAAAACGAATTTTCTGATCATTATTTATTTGGGTAAAAACTTAATGTAATGCCTATTAAAATTAATGAAAATAATAAAGTCAAAAACATATTCTTAATTATTAGCAGAATTGAATCAAAACTAAAATAAACCAATGAAAAATAAATTAAGTGATGTATTGAGATAAGTAGAATTAAAAAAACGAGTTTATTTAAANTTCTGGAATCACTAAAATAGCTTTGAGGTGTTTCTACGGTAACACCGAAAGCATACTTAATGATTAGCGGTCTTAAAAAACCAATATTCAATGAGGCTATAGTATGAGCACCTCCTGATTGAGACAGAATATCAACTGAAAATCCAAGTAGAAATGAAAGCAGAATAAGGAGAGTTTGATTGCTTTCAAATCGATAAAAAACAAAAAAAAGAATATAAATTATTGGATTTATTGATCCAAAAATATGTAGGTGATTAAAGATTAGAACTTGACCTAATACAAGNGTAATAAAAGAAATTGCAGAAATGAGAGAAAAGGAATTCATTGAGAAATATTCTTTTGAAGTGATTTAATCTCCTGAAANTCAGAATTTTCAATGACATAAGCATNATAAATTTGTGAGAGGTCATTAAAAAGTATAGCATCTACTGAATAATAACCACTACCTTTTATTTTATTAAGCTTTGAAATTTTCCCAATGGGTATTCCCAATGGAAAATAAGATGACATCCCCCCTGTAATAATTGTGTCACCTAGGCTTAATTTTGCATTTGACACAATATCCTCAATTTTAAATTCTACAGGACTACCTCCAGACCAGACTAGAGATCCAAAAGCAGGGCTCTTTTTCGTTCTAACATTTATTTTTAAATCTTTATTGAGAATCGAAATAACGCTTGAGTAATTTTTACTTACAGAGTGGACAACCCCAATAATTCCGTTTTTTGAAATAACTCCCATTTCAGGTTGAATTCCGTTATCAGAACCTATATTGAGTATTAAAAAATTTCTCTGATTTTTATAGCTATTTTTTATCACATTAGCTCTTTTTACTTTGAAAGGGAATCGCTTGGGCTGCTTAAAATCAACTGGATATAGTGATAAATCACCTAGACTTAATTCAATCTCTTTTAGCTGTTCGTTTTCTTTTAGAAGCTGCTGATTAATAACTTTAAGATCATAATAACTTCCTAAAGCATCTTTTATATAATAGAGTTTTGAAGATAAGTAAAAACCATATTTCTGAAAACTATACTGATGAAAAGGGCTTTGATTTACAGAGAAATAAACTGAAAGGGCGAGTAAAAAAAAATAGATTATAGGATTTCTAAATTGGAGAAGCGCATTGAGAATTCGCTGCATGCAAAATTATTTTATCAAAACGGTTTTAAAGCGCTCTGTATTCTTTAATGCGATACCTGTTCCTCTAACTACAGCCTGAAGTGGATCTTCGGCCACATAAATAGGNAGATCAGTTTTTTGAGAAAGTCTTTTGTCTAAGCCTCTTAAAAGGGCACCACCACCAGCAAGATAGATGCCTGTGTTATATATGTCAGCCGCTAATTCAGGAGGTGTTTGTGACAATGCTTCCATAATTGCATCTTCAATTCGTAATATTGATTTATCTAATGCTTTGGCTATTTCAGAGTGATTAATAATTACCTGTTTAGGTTTTCCAGTCAGAAGATCTCTTCCTTGAACTGACATTTCTTCTGGTGGATTATCAAGATCTTCGATGACACTTCCAATGATTATTTTTATTTTTTCAGCTGATCTTTCACCAACAAATAGGTTGTGTTTACTTCGCATATAATTAATGATATCACTTGTAAATACATCGCCTGCAATTTTTATTGATTTATCACACACAATTCCTGATAGTGCAATAATTGCAATTTCAGTTGTTCCACCTCCAATGTCAACAATCATATTACCCTTTGGCTGCATAATGTCAATACCAATTCCAATTGCAGCAGCCATTGGCTCATGAATTAAGTAAACTTCTTTACCATTTACTCGTTCAGCAGATTCTTTTACTGCTCGCATTTCTACTTCGGTAATGCCTGAAGGAATACAAATTACCATTCGTAGCGAAGGAGAAAAAAATCGACGATTTAAACTGGGAATACTTTTAATCAATTGATTGATCATTTGTTCAGATGCATTAAAGTCTGCAATTACTCCATCCTTTAATGGACGAACAGTACGAATATTTTCATGTGTTTTTCCCTGCATCATATTTGCTTCTTGGCCAATCGCAATCACTTTATTAGTTGTACGGTCTATGGCAACAATCGAAGGACTATTTACTACAACTTTATCATTGTGAATAATTAGTGTGTTAGCCGTGCCTAAATCAATAGCTATTTCGTCTGTAAAGAATCCCATTTGTGATATAAGTATTTTATAAAATTATGAATTAATGTTTAAAATGACGTATTCCCGTGAANACCATTGTAATATTATTTTCATCACAATAGTTAATTGAGTTCGAATCTTTTATAGACCCNCCTGGTTGAATTACAGCTTTTATTCCTTCATTATTAGCAATTTCTACACAATCTGGGAAAGGAAAAAAAGCATCGCTAGACATTANGGCTCCATTTAATGAAAATCCAAAACTTTTAGCTTTATTAATGGATTGGTGTAAGGCATCTACGCGAGATGTTTGTCCGGTCCCAGATCCAAGCAATTGCTGTTCTTTGGCTAGAATAATCGTATTGGATTTTGTGTGTTTACAAATTTTAGAGGCAAAAATCAAATCGTCAACCTCTGAAGCCGAAGGTTCTTTTTTCGTTACTGTTTGAAGGTCTTCTATTTTATCTGTTTTCAAATCTTTATCCTGAACAAGGTAACCATTTAAACAGGTACGAATTNTTTTTGTAGGAAGGAAAGTTTCTTTTTGAATCAAGAGTATTCTGTTTTTTTTCTGTTTCAATAATTCAAGTGCTTCGGTCTCATAGTCTGGAGCAATAATAACTTCACAAAAAAGCTCNTGAACAGCCCTTGCGGTTTCCAAATCCAATATTTTATTACAAATTAATACCCCACCAAAAGCAGAAACAGGATCAGCTATAAGAGCATCTGCATATGCGGCAGATAAACTATCTCTTACTGCAAAACCACAAGCATTATTGTGTTTTAATATTCCAAAAGCTGGATTTCCATCGTAAAATTCTAACATTAAATTGACAGCGGAATCAATATCTAGGAGATTGTTGTATGAAATAGCTTTACCGTGGACTTGATCAAGTAACTCATCTAAAGCACCAAAAAAACGTCCCTTTTGATGAGGATTTTCACCATAACGTAATACATGAGAATCTTCTATACTTAACTTTAAGTGATTTTCCTTAGTGTCAAAATGATTAAAAATTGCCGCATCATAATGTGAAGAAGTATGAAATGCTTTAACTGCAAATTCTTTTCTCATGCCTAAATCTGGTGCTCCGTCAAATAATTTAAAAATATTGATAAATGAAGCATAATCTTCTTTGTTAGAAATACAAAAAACGTCATTAAAGTTTTTTGCAGCTGCACGAATCAATGCAATACCTCCAATATCTATTTTTTCGATAATTTCACTTTCAGTAGCATTCCCCCCGATAGTTTTTTCAAAAGGATATAAATCAACAACAATTAAATCCAATGCTGGGATTTCAAATTGTTGTAATTCAGATTGGTCGCTTTCTACGTGGCTTCTATTTAAGATGCCTCCAAAAACTTTTGGGTGCAGAGTTTTTACTCGACCCCCAAGAATAGAGGGATATCCTGTTAAATCTTCAACGGCATTGACATCAAAACCAAGTTTACGAATAAACGTTTCGGTGCCACCAGTGGAATACAACTCAACACTGTGACCTACCAAAACATCGATCAAAGGCTCTAATCCAGTTTTATCAAAAACAGATATAAGTGCAGCTTTAATTTTCTTTTTACTCATAGCATTAAAGTTGATTCAATAAATTACCATAAGAAGAGGATATAAGATTACAAATGGTACTCAACAAGTTTTTATCCTTCTTTGTAAATCGATCAGGAGTCTTAGAATCAATATCAATTTGACCAATATTTTTTCCCTTAAAAAAAATAGGAACAACTAGTTCAGAACGAACATCTAGACTACATGCAATATAGTTATCTACGACAGTTACATCGGGGACTAAAAAAATTTTGTTTGACAATGCTACTTGTCCACAAATCCCTTTTCCAAATGGAATCGAAGTATGATTTGTAGGAGTTCCAGCAAATGCTTTTAGATATAGCATTTGATCTTTAAAATCTGAAAAATAAAAACCAACCCAATCATAGTTTTTTAGTTTTTTTTGGAGTAATTCACAAATGGCTGTTAGACCTTCTACAACAGTTAATTCATCTTTTATTAACATTTGTTTAATTCGCTCTAAAACCTCGTTGTGCTTGGGTGTACTCATGCCCCACAAAAGTAAGTATTAAATTGCTCAAAATTGAGTAATTTATTCTCAGTTTTCTTAAAAGGAATTTTTAGTTAACTCACTTTTAACATTGACTTTGATTTTTATTAGTAATATTTTTTAATTTTTGTTAAATAAAATCATGGAATATCACCTTTACATTCAAGGAATGACATGTCAGAACTGTCTAGAAGAAATCATGGGGAAAATGAATTCCATCCAGGGAGTTTCTTATGTTGATGTTTCACTTGAAACCGGAAAGACAATTTTGAGATCAACTAAGCAGATCCATATAGATAAATTGAGTAGAATTTTAGGAGAGAAATACACCATTTCAAAAGATAAAATAGAATTTAAGCAATATCAACCGAATACAGAATCTAAACTTAAAGCTTTGTTCCCTCTTTTTTTAATTTTTGGGTATCTTATTTTAGCTATGCTATTTTTGGCGCATCTTACAGATGCATCCTTAAAAGGTGCGATGCTATATTTTATGGGGTTGTTCTTTATCACATTCAGTTTTTTTAAATTTTTAGATTATAAGGGCTTTCCAGTATCATTTTCAAGGTATGATCCGCTTGCTAAAAAAAGTCTTTTTTATGCTAAAATCTATCCTTTTTTGGAAACCGTTCTAGGAATCTCTTTTCTCTTCTCTTGGCAGTTACCCTTAATACTTGGACTTACTTTAGTTTTACTTTCAATTACAACTTATGGGGTTGTTCAATCTATTTTAAATAAATCTGAGATTGATTGCGCCTGCTTAGGAACGGCTTTAAGATTACCTATGACTGAAGCAACTCTCATTGAGAATGGAATTATGATAATGATGTCTTGTATTCTCATTTTAGACTATTTATTATAAATATTGTAACTTTGCATCATGAATAAAAAGCAATACGTAAGCTTAATTCTCGCGCTACTTTTATTGAGCACTCGGATTGGTTTTGCTATTAATGTTCATTATTGTGGTCATCAAATAGCAGAAATATCATTAGCCTCTAATCCGTTTGGATGTGGAATGGAAATTGATCAAGATAAACGGTTACCAAAGCATACAAATTTTTCAAAAACACCTTGTTGTAAAGACCAGATTTTACTTTTACAAAATAACGAACCCCAAAAGTTTGAAATTGACTCAAATTTGGTTTTCTTTATCATTGAAAAAGCAATTCAGTCTGATAGCTTATTTGAAGTCCCTACTTTATTTTCGAATATTGCTTCTGATATAAAATATACCGCTCCACCACCAAAAAATAAAATCTTTTTACTGAATCATTCCTTTATTATTTATGGCTAATTAGTATTTAGAACCTCATCTAAATTTTAATTAACATAAATAGTATTAAATGAAACACACTCTAACATTAATTTTCAGTTTAATCTGTTTCTTGAATATTGCTCAAGAAACTCTTGAAGGGACTATCCTTACAAAGGAGAGTGATCAANATATTCCTTTGACTGGGGCAAGTATTTTTTGGCTAGGAACTAAAGTTGGGNCTACGTCTGATCAAAATGGTCAATTTAATTTAGTATTTCAAAAATCAATAAACCAATTGGTGATCAGTTTTATAGGTTTTAAATCGGACACAATAGAAATTAAAAATAAAAATAAAATTACTCATTTTTTGAAACCNTCAGATTCACAGACTTTGGATGAGGTGACCCTAACTCAAAGACGTAAAGCAATTCAGAAATCCTATTTGGAAGTTCAAAATATAATAAGTGTAAATAGTGCAGAATTATTAAAGGCGGCTTGCTGCAACCTTTCTGAAAGCTTTGAAACCAACCCGTCCATTGATGTCAATTTTTCAGATGCCTTAACTGGAACTAAACAAATAAAAATGTTAGGGCTCACTAGTCCNTACTTACTAATCACTGAAGAAAATATACCTATGGTTCGGGGAGCCTCCCAGGCATTCGGCTTAACCTTTACCCCAGGTACCTGGATTGAGAGTATTCAAATAACCAAGGGGAGCGGGAGTGTGATTAATGGATTCGAAAGTATTGCAGGTCAAATTAATACTGAAATCAAAAAGCCTTTTTCTGATGTGCCTTTGTTTATAAATTTATTTAATTCAGCTAATGGCCGGCAGGAGATAAATCTTCAAGGCAATAAAAAGTGGGATGACAAATTGAGTACAAGCTTGTTTTTACATGGAAATCAGCGAACACTGTCAATGGATCAAAATGGGGATAATTTTCTGGATGTTCCTATAAGTAATCAAGTTAACTTTCTGAATCGTTGGCAATATACTGATCCTGAAAATGGATGGGTGGGTTTTGGATCTNTTCGTTGGATGAATGACGAAAAACAACTTGGAACAGTTGGTTACATTGCGAATAAAGATCGAAATTCAATTTGGGGTAGTGAAATTAATACAGAGCGTCTTGACTTCTCGTTAAAATTGGGCTATGTTTTTCCTGAAATCCCTTACCAAACCTTTGGTTTTCAATCAGCCTATAGCAGTCACAATCAAGAGGCCTATTATGGAACAAGAATTTATGAAATCGAACATGAAAGTTTTTACGGTAATTTGCTTTTTAATTCCATAATAAGCAATACAAAAAACAAATTTAAAGCAGGCTTGAATNTAACATTCGATCATTATTTTGAAACCGTTGATAGGTTTTATTTTAATAGAACGGATCGTTCCCTTGGAGGGTTTTTTGAATATAGTTATGATAATTTAGACAATTTTAGTTTAGTTAGTGGTGTNCGAGCAGACATACATAATAACCTGGGAACTTTTTTAACTCCTCGATTACACATTCGTTATTTGCCAGATCCAAAAACAATATTGAGGGCATCGATTGGTAGCGGAAGAAAAGCAGCTAATATATTTGCTGAAAATCAAACTTTGTTTGGAACCAACCGTGTAATTTCTATTGTTGAAAATGGAGGCTCTATTTATGGTCTTAATCCAGAAAAAGCCTGGAATTATGGCATTAGTGTNCGTCAATTATTTAATATAGGGAGTACAAATGGTGATATTACTGCAGACTATTATATTACCAATTTTATAAATCAGGTTGTCGTAGATTGGGAACAAAAACATCAAATAACATTTTATAATTTGGAAGGACCTAGTCGGGCAAACAGTTTTCAATTATCAGTCGATTATTTTATTAATGAGTCTTTAAGTTTTCGTTTTGCGTACAAAAACTATGATGTCAAGACAAACTATAATTCTGGCTTTTTGCAGCGACCCCTTCAACCTCAAAATCGATTTTTTGCAAATTTGGGATGGGAGACAAAACGAAATGAAAAAGAAGCTCAATGGCGATGGGATTTGACTTATCATGGTATTGGAAAGCAGCGTCTAGTAGAAACCTCTCGGGATGTTAAAGGTTCATACTCTGAATCTTATGGTATTTGGAATAGTCAAATCACAAGAGCTTTCCAAACCAATTTTGAAATCTATGCAGGGATGGAGAATTTTGGAAATTATCAACAAATTAATCCAATCATAGGTGTAGAGAATCCTTTTGGGGCAGATTTTGACAGTTCACAAGTTTATGCTCCAATTTTTGGGCGAATGATTTATGCTGGTTTACGATGGAATTTATAACTTTATAAAAAAAAAAATGAAAAAACTAATTTTAGCAACATTAATAGCCTTACCCATAGCNGTAATGGCTCAAGAAAAAGTANATAAGAATACGAAGCTTTCTTTTGAAGTAACAGGGAACTGTGAGATGTGTAAAAAACGTATAGAAAAGGCAACTTTTTCAGTTAAAGGAGTAAAAATGGCTAATTGGGATATTCCCTCTAATATTATTTCTATAATTCACGATCCAAGTAAGGCACCTGTTGAAATAATTCAAAAAGCAATTGCAAGGGTGGGGCACGATACACCTCTTGAAAAGGCAGACGATGACGTTTATGATAAACTTCCAATGTGTTGTTTATACGAAAGGAATAAGATGTAGAAAAATAAAAAGGCTGCACTTAAAAAGAGCAGCCTTAAAAGATTACGAGNTCCTACTAATTACATCATCCCTGGCATTCCGCCGCCACCCATTGGAGGTGGAGCNGGAGTTTCTTCTTTAATNTCAACTAGAGCACACTCTGTTGTTAGAATCATTCCAGATACAGATGCAGCATTTTCAAGTGCTACTCTTGTCACTTTCTTAGGATCAATTATCCCTTCCTTAAGCATATCAACATAAGTACCATCTTTTGCGTTATATCCAAAATTCTCCTTACCTTCATCCACTTTAGAAACAACAACTGAACCCTCACCTCCAGAATTTTCAACAATTATTCTAAGGGGTGATTCAATCGCTTTGTTTATTATCTGTATTCCTGTTTCTTCATCTGCGTTTTCAGATTTAAGTTTNCCAAGGGCTTTCTTTGCATTAAGNAGTGCAACACCGCCTCCAGCTACAATNCCTTCTTCTACAGCNGCTCGCGTTGCATGAAGTGCATCATCTACACGATCTTTNTTTTCTTTCATTTCTACTTCTGATGGAGCACCTACATAAAGCACAGCAACTCCTCCAGAAAGTTTTGCAAGACGTTCTTGTAGTTTTTCTTTATCATAATCAGATGTTGTTGACTCAATTTGAGCTTTTATTTGATTGACTCTTGCCTGAATATCTTTACTTGCACCGTTTCCATTCACTACAGTGGTATTATCTTTNTCAATAGTAACTTTTTCAGCTGTACCTAGCATTTCAATAGTTGTATTTTCAAGAGTAAATCCTCGTTCTTCCGATATTACTGTACCCCCAGTAAGGATAGCAATATCTTCTAACATCGCTTTTCTCCGATCACCAAATCCAGGAGCTTTAACTGCAGCAATTTTAAGTGAACCTCTTAATTTATTGACTACTAAAGTAGCTAATGCTTCACCATCTACATCCTCCGCTATTATGATTAATGGTTTTCCCGTTTGAGCAACTGGCTCAAGAACAGGTAACAAATCTTTCATTGTAGATATTTTTTTATCNTACAGAAGNATATATGGNGTTTCNAGATCTGCTTCCATTTTTTCAGAATCNGTNACGAAATATGGAGAAAGGTAACCTCGGTCAAATTGCATTCCTTCCACCACATCAACATATGTNTCAGTACCTTTAGCTTCCTCTACAGTAATTACACCTTCTTTACCAACTTTTTCAAAAGCTTCTGTGATTAAAGATCCTATGGTTGAATCATTGTTTGCAGAAATACTAGCTACTTGGTTAATTTTTTCAGACGAATCTCCAACTGCTACAGTTTGTTTTTCTAATGTTTTAACTATAGCNTCAACAGCCTTATCAATTCCTCTTTTGAGATCTAGNGGATTTGCACCTGCAGCAACATTCTTCAAACCTTCTTTTACGATAGCTTGCGCTAAAATTGTTGCTGTTGTTGTTCCGTCTCCAGCAAGATCATTTGTCCTAGAAGCAACTTCCTTTACCATTTGCGCGCCCATATTTTCTAGAGCATCTTCTAATTCAATTTCCTTAGCTACGGTAACTCCATCTTTAGTTACTTGAGGGGCACCAAAAGCTTTTCCAATAATCACATTTCTTCCCTTTGGACCTAATGTAACTTTTACTGCATTAGCAAGGGCGTCAACACCTCTTTTGATGCCTTCTCTTGCTTCAATATCAAATTCTATATTTTTTGCCATTATATTTTAATTTTTAAGAGTTTAAACAATTGCTAGTATATCACTTTCTTTCATGATAAGGTAGTCTACACCTTCGTGTTGTAGCTCTGTACCAGCGTATTTGCCATACAAAACACTATCACCAACAGAAACAGTAATAGGATTATCTTTGGTTCCCTTCCCAACAGCTACTATTATTCCTTTTTGTGGCTTTTCTTTTGCTGTATCAGGGATAATAATACCAGATGNAGTTTTGGTCTCNGCAGCAGCAGGTTCTACNAGAACTCTGTCTGCTAAAGGCTTNATACTTAANTTTTTCATAATTANTTTAATTTTAGNTNAAAATTTCAGAAATCATGCCATNCAAATATGATATGACAAATTGTNCTGATTAATGTCAGCATGTCAGTAACAACTAGTTTNATTTAATTATTTTCAGATGAAGGTATCTCAGGAATCACAGGAATTTCATCTTGCGTTTCAGGTATAGTTTCAGGAATACTTTGGTCATAAACATCTTCCTGAAGTAGTTTAGAATCTTCATTTTCACTTCGAGTTGTCAGAGTAGCATTTGAAATTAAAATTAAAATCAATAGTAAACTTGCAAGTATCCAAGTACTTCGATCTAAAAAGTCAGAAGTTTTTTGAACACCTCCAACCTGTTGTGATCCACCACCGAATGAAGATGAAAGTCCCCCACCTTTTGGATTTTGAACCATAACTACTAGAACNAGNAAAAAACANACTAGNATAATAAGTAAGATAAAAATTGAAAAAGTACTCATAACAAATGTTTATTTGAGTTGTTGTAAACGTTTAATCTCTTTNATTTGGTCTGCAAAGAAACTATTTTTTTCTGGATATTTCAAACTCAATATTTGATAGGCTTGNAGNGCATTTTCAAATTTCTTTTGNTTGANAAATACTTTAGCTAGNGTTTCGGTCATNAGTTCATCTGTNNGANTNAAACTTTTNTGACTTAAATCATCTTTNTTTGAATNTTCCTTCGTGGNTTTTAATATTCTTTTCTTCTCAAAAAAAGAATCAAATAATTCAAACTTNTCTNAGATNTCATTAGATNTNTTGGNATTATTTTTATGTCTTANATAATANGCCCANTCNGAAAATGGNANTTCCTTGGGNAAAACTTGTTGNTTTTTCTTNTTCTTTAAATCGTNGACAATTTTNGTTTTAGGNNTCTTTTTGTTTCTTTCCTTTTTTCTTTTTTTAATTTTTCCAACTACCTGTTCTTCTTTCAAATTAGTTTTTGAAATTGTATTTTTTTGATTTTCTAGAAAGTCATAAAGCAATTGACGGTCATAAGTTGCAATTGCAGTATGTGATAATATATTGTCGAATTTCTCAGGTTGAAGCTGTTCAATAGCTTTCAGATAATAAGGCTGAACTAAGTGAAAGTGTGGATGATTTTTTACAATTTCATCAAGTATATCATAATGAGCTTTTTTGGTAGGATTAAATCCATCCAAAAAAGCGATTAATTTTGATGCGTTATTAATTACCATTTTGCTAAAGTATCGTTGAAAATATCTTGTGTAATTCTATCAAAAATTTCTTTGTGAGCTGNATCTTTTACATCAAAAACTTGAAGCTCGGCAGGAAAATCATAAAAGAACGAATAGGTCTTCGAATAATCATCTTCCTCTANCTTAGTGTTTATAAAGCGAAAAGAAACAGACATTTTTAGTCTATTCTGAGCAGCAGTAATTTGAGCTGTAGCTGACATAGGGGTAACACTGTATTCTGTAATCTCACCTTCGTAAATAAGTTGACCGTCAGAAGTAACTAAATCAAGATTAGTTTGATTCATAATAAGGTCTTGTAAGGCATTTGTAAATTCATTATCAAGACCAGGTTCAACAGTAGATCCAGGTCTGTTTCCAGCTTGATTTTCAAAAAAATTTACCTGAAAGGTAGANACCCCAGGAGGGATAGATGCACCAGTAAAGGAGTAGATGCCACAACCTTTAATTATGAAAACATNTATAATTATTATATAGCTAAATAATCTATTTTGTTTCAATTTCATGAAGGTCAAATTGCTTAATCTTTCTATATAAGGTTCTCTCTGAAATACCCAATTCTTTTGCGGCAAGTTTTCTTTTACCATTAGAACGAATTAAAGCCTGTTTAATCATTTCAAGTTCTTTTGCCTGAAGCGATAGTGGCTCTTCCTCTTCTATAGTTTCGGCATAGTCATATTTGTCAATGCTTTCTGCTTTCGAAATTTGAGTTACTGGAGGATCAATAGGTGCTAAATTTAACGAATCATCTANNGCATCTTCAGAATTACTGGTATCTTTTCCATAAATCTTTTCGATCAGTCCTTGATTTTTTTCTTGAACACTTTCTGATGTCCCATTATTAATCAAATCTAAAGTTAATTTTTTAAGGTCATTTAGATCGTTTTTCATATCAAAAAGGACTTTATATAATATNTCTCTTTCAGATGAAAAGTCACTTTCTTTTTTCTTTTTTTCGATTAATGCAGGGAGTTGTTTACCTCTATCTGGAAGGTATGTTCTAATTGTAGCAGCATTAATTTTTCTTTCTTGTTCCAGAACGGAAAGTTGCTCTGCGACATTGCGGAGNTGNCGAATGTTTCCACTCCATCTATATTCTGTCAATAATGATTGTGCATNCTCNTCTAATTGCAATGNAGGCATGTGNTATTTTTGGGCAAAGTCTGATGCAAACTTTCTAAANAGAAGAACAANATCTTCTTTTCGATNTCGAAGNGGAGGTANATTTATCTCAACTGTACTTAATCGGTAATATAAGTCTTCNCTGAATTTACCTTTTTCTATNGCNTCCATCATATTTACATTAGTTGCAGCTACAATACGTGCNTTNGTTTTTTGAACTTTAGAGGATCCTACTTTGATAAATTCTCCAGTTTCAAGAACACGTAACAANCGAACTTGAGTNGGCAANGGGAGTTCNCCAACTTCATCTAGAAAAATAGTTCCACCATCAGCAACTTCAAAATANCCCGAACGTGTTTGNGTTGCNCCAGTAAAAGCTCCTTTTTCATGNCCAAACAATTCNCTATCNATTGTCCCTTCTGGAATNGCTCCACAGTTTACAGCAATATATTTTGAATGCTTTCGGTGGGAATATTGATGAATGATTTTGGGNATNTTTTCTTTACCAACCCCACTTTCCCCTATAACAAGAACTGAGATGTCAGTGCTCGAAACCCGAAGGGATTTTTCTAAAACCCTATTTAAGCCAACATTATTTCCAATTATTCCAAAACGCTGTTTTACACTTTGTAATGAATCCATATTACACTTTTTTTGAAAGTTTTACAGCTTCACCTATAAGTGTTGCTGATGTACAATCGGTAATTTTAACTTCAACAAAATCACCTATTTTAAATTCTTTTTTAGGAAAAACAGTAACAGTATTTTGAGGGATTCTTCCACTCCAATATTTATTAGATCGTTTTGATTCCTTTTCAATTAGAACAGAAACTGTTTGACCAATAAAAGACTCTGTTCGAATTTGACTATGNTTTTGTTGTTTTTCAATTATCTGACTTAGACGCTTTTTTTTGATATGNTCAGGNACATCGTCCTCNATTTTNCGAGAAGCTAAAGTNCCTGGTCTTTCAGAATAAGCAAACATAAANCCAAAATCNTATTNTACANAGTCCATCAAATCCAAAGTATCNTGGTGGTCTTGATCTGTTTCAGTTGGNAAGCCAGCTATTATATCATGAGAAATCCCACAGTTTGGAATNAATTTGCGTATATTTTNTATAAGCTGCATATACTCCTCTCGGGTATGNTGGCGATTCATTTTNTTTAAAATAGCNTTACTTCCAGACTGAACAGGTAGATGGATATAATTGCAAATATTATTGTATTTCTTTATTACTTTGAGCACTTCCAAAGACATGTCTTGAGGGTTGGAAGTAGAAAACCGAATCCTTATTTTAGGCTGGGCCTCAGCGACAAGTGTTAAAAGATTTTCGAAGCGAAGTGCAGTTTTTTGCTGAAGAGGCGTCGCCTTTTCAAAGTCTTTTTTAAGTCCACCGCCATACCAAAGGTAACTATCAACNTTTTGACCTAATAAAGTAATTTCTTTAAATCCTTTTTGAGCTAAATCATTAATCTCATGAAGAATACTTTTNGGATCNCTACTACGTTCTCTNCCCCTGGTAAATGGNACAACNCAAAATGTGCACATATTATCGCAGCCTCTNGTAATCGAAATAAAAGCGGATACTCCATTTGATTTTAATCTGACAGGGGATATATCTCCGTATGTTTCTTCTTTTGATAGGATTACATTTACAGCATCTCTATCTAATGCTACTTCTTGTAGCAAGTTAGGTAAATCTTTATATGCATCAGGACCAACTACTAGATCTACAATCTTTTCTTCTTCTAGAAATTTATGTTTTAATCTTTCTGCCATACAGCCTAAAACACCCACTGTCATTTCTGACTTATTTTTTTTNATTGAATTGAAGTATTCCAATCGTTTTCTTACTGTTTGCTCTGCCTTTTCTCTAATAGAGCATGTATTGACCAATACCAGAGAGGCTTCTTTAAGTGTATCAGTAATTTGATATCCGTCTCCAATTAGAATAGAGGCGACAACTTCACTATCAGCAAAGTTCATTTGGCATCCGTAAGATTCAATGTAAGCTAGTTTTGATCTTGATTCTTTATTTGAAGATACATTTTTTATTAATGAACCATTATGTATGGTTGGATTTTTTTCTATTTCTTTAAAAGGCATAAAGAATCCGCTTTATTTTTAAATTAATGCTAAGCAAAAATACAAAAAATCCTACTGATATTGCCATTTTGTCAGTCTAGAATCAATTTTTATAAGGGCATTTGTTTTGAAATTGAAATATCGTGGTTAATGCATAATAATTGAAATCATAGTTTTATAGGAGAAATGTTTTTAGATACTTCAATTCCATTTTCTTTAATTTTTGTAAAGCCCCCTTGGACATCAATAAGGTTGTGAAAACCTCTACTTTTTAAAATGGAAGCTGCAATCACACTTCTATAACCTCCAGCACAATGAATGTAAAAAGAATTTTGAGAGGGAAATTCACACATATGTTTATCGATTAAATCCAAGGGAGTATTTTCTGCATAAGGAATGTGTTCAGAGATAAATTCACTAGANTTTCGAACATCAAAAATGGCTAGGTTGTCTTTTTTAATTTCTTTTTTGAGTTTATTAGCTGTTANTCTTTGAATNATGTCAATGCGCTTNCCAGCNTTTACCCAACTTTCGATTCCACCTTCCAAGTAACCAAGTGTATTATCAAATCCTACTCGAGCTAAACGANTAACGGNTTCCTTTTCTCTCCCNNTNGGGGTGANTAAGAGNATAGGTTGANTTACATTCCTTAATANCACCCCTACCCAAGGTGCAAAANCNCCATCAATTCCTANAAAAANAGATTGTGGAATATGTCCTTTCACGAACTGATCCTGATGTCTTACATCTAAGACAATAGCTCCAGTCTCATTTGCAATAAAATCAAAAGCCTCTACTGAATGGGGTATGGTTCCGGTTTTAAGAATTGTTTGAATATCTTCATAACCTTCTTTGTTCATTTTTGCATTTAAAGGAAAATATTGCGGAGGAGGTAAAAGACCGTCAGTAACTTCTTTAATGAATTCATCTTTCGTCATATCAACTCTTAGGGCATAATTTGTTTTCTTTTGTTCGCCGAGTTTACCAACGGTCTCTTTACTTAAGTTTTTACCACAAGCAGAACCAGCTCCGTGAGCAGGATATACAAGAACATCATCTGCCAAGGGCATTATTTTTTTTCGAAGGCTTTCATAGAGTATTCCAGCCAAATCTTCCTGAGTAAGGTCATCTGCTTTTTGAGCTAAATCTGGTCGACCTACGTCACCCAAAAATAGGGTATCACCACTAAAAATCGCGANATCTTTTTTNTTTTCATCACGGAGTAAATAGGTAGTGCTTTCCATTGTATGNCCTGGAGTATGCAANACAATGATGCTTATTGCTCCAATTTTAAACTCTTGTTGATCTTTTGCGATAAGTGCTTCAAAACTNGTTTTGGCTTNAGGGCCATAGACGATAGTTGCATCNGTTTCTTTAGCTAGCGTTATATGGCCACTAACAAAATCCGCATGAAAGTGAGTTTCAAATATATATTTTATTGAGGCATTATTTTTTTTTGCTTTTTCAATGTAGGGTGCTACCTCTCTCAGAGGATCAATAATGGCAACTTCTCCTTTACTTTCAATATAATAAGCACCTTGGGATAGGCATCCAGTATAGATTTGTTCAATTATCATCAGTTTATTTTTGTAAATGTAAAATTAATAAAGTTATAATTTGAATCATTTTATAGGCTAAAGAGATTTTATGGATTACTTTGTCTGCTTAATTTTTTTTGTAAGGGAGTTTTTTTTGTAATCCCATCAAAGTCATCTGTTGCATCACCAGAGGTAATAAATAGGTTTTGTTTTTTAAGAATTTTAATTATTTTNCTTTTCATAATAAGGTCTCTTGCAGGACCTGTTGCTCCNACAACCATNACACGGATTCCTTTTTTTTGTAGCCTAAGAATTAANTCATAAAGCTGTTCTGAAGCTGTACTATCAATATAATTAATAGNACGTGCATTAATAACAAATCCNTTNACTGTATTTTCTTTTTCTTNAATTGTATTCAAAACGAGTTCTTTAAAATATTGAATGTTTCCAAAAAAAAGTTGACCATCAAAGCGAAGGATAATTAGGTCGTCTCTTTGTATGACCTCCTCAGGAAAGCGATGGATATTTTTAAAATAATTTGTAGTCCCAATTCTCCCTAGAAATGCATGATGTGGTTTAGAGGCTCTGTAAACAAGTAAAAGAAGAGAAATGAGTATACCTAATAATATTCCATCGGTAATCCCTAAAAAAAGAGTAGCTAAAAAAGTAATTAAAAGTACAGCGAATTCATCTTTCCTTTTTTTGTAAAGCCGAATGGCAAACTTAAGATCAATAAGATTTATTATAGCAACAATTATTATAGAAGCAAGTACTGCATTTGGTAAGTAATAAAACCAATCGGTAAAAAATATTAATATAATTGCTACGAACAAGGCTGTGGTCAATGTTGCTATACCTGTTTTAGCACCAGCTTGTTCATTAACTGCTGTTCTAGAAAACCCACCTGTAGTCGGATAAGATTGAAAAAAAGATCCAATAATGTTTGCACTTCCAAGAGCAATGAGTTCTTGATTGGGATTAATAACATAATTTTTGTGTTTCTCTTCAATCGTTTTTGCTATGGAAATTGCTTCCATAAATGCTACTAAAGCAATTGTAAATGCTGTTGGTAAAAGCTGCTTAATACTTTCTATTTTAAAAGAAGGGGTTTGAAATGAAGGAAGGCCATTAGGAATTAAACCAACCACCGAAACCCCATGTTTATCTAGTTCATAAAAATATACCCATAGAATTCCAAAAACCACAGTGATCAATGCAGCCGGAATTTTACTTCTCCATTTTTTGATAATTACAATAAAAAAAATACTTACGAATCCTATTATAAAAGTTATAGAATGTAATGGAGTATTTGAATATATTATAGACTGAATTATAGTATGTAGTTGATTGCTCTGAGGGATTTGAATTCCAAAAAGGAATTTAAATTGACTAAGACCAATAATAATTGCAGCTGCAGAGGTGAATCCACTTATTACGGGTTTGGATAAAAAAGAGACAATAAATCCCATTCGCAATAAGCCCATCAGTAATTGTATAGCTCCCATAAGAAGTGCTAAAAGGATAGCCATTGTAATATATTCGGAAATATCAATGATAGAAAGAGCACCTAAACCTGTAGCAACTAATAATGAATCCATTGCAACCGGCCCTACGGCCAACTGTCTAGATGTTCCTAAAAAAGCATAGATGATTTGAGGAGTTAAGGCTGCATATAGACCATAAATAGGAGGAAGTCCTGCAATTAGTGCATAAGCCATAGCTTGAGGAATCAAAAATATAGCAACAGTTATACCAGCGAACAGGTCTCTTTTAAAAAATCCTGGACTATAATTCGAGATCGAATTAAAAAAAGGTAAATATTTTTTCAGAATCTATAATTTTTCCTAAAAATAAGCAATTCAAATCATGGATTGATGTTTTAATTCGAGAGAACATGACTTTAAAATTTGAAAGTTCCAAAAAAACTTAACTACTTTTGCAAACTAATTATAATCTCATGTCTCAAAATTTAGTAATCGTGGAATCACCTGCAAAAGCAAAAACAATTGAAAAGTTTTTGGGTAAGGATTATAAGGTGGCTTCAAGTTTTGGTCATATTGCAGATCTCCCTTCAAAAGAACTTGGAGTCGATGTTGAAGGCGATTTTTCTGCTAAATATGTAGTAAGCAAAGACAAAAAAAAATTGGTTAGTGAGCTTAAAAGTTTAGCCAAAAAATCTGATACAGTTTGGCTTGCAAGTGATGAAGATCGCGAGGGAGAAGCAATAGCATGGCATTTGGCTAAGACGCTTGAGTTAAATGAAAAAAACTCTAAACGTATTGTATTTTCAGAGATAACAAAAAATGCCATAACAAAAGCAATAGAAGAACCACGATCAATTAATTATAACTTAGTAAACGCCCAACAGGCGAGAAGAATTTTAGATCGTTTGGTAGGCTATGAATTATCGCCGGTTTTATGGCGCAAAGTAAAAGGAGGTTTATCAGCTGGAAGAGTTCAATCTGTATCGGTTCGTTTAATTGTAGAAAGAGAAAGGGCTATTAGAAATTTTAATCCCTCTCAAATTTTCAAGACTCAAGCAACTTTTTTTAATTCTCTAGGTAAGTCAGTTCCTTCTCAATTATCAAAATTATTCAAGGAAAGTGAAGAAGCTTTAGTTTTTTTAAAGCAAAATATCAATTCAGAATTTATTGTAAAAAAAATAATAAAGAAACCAGCGAAAAAAAGTCCAACAGCTCCTTTTACTACATCTACTCTCCAACAAGAAGCATCAAGAAAATTATTTTTTTCTGTTTCTAAAACTATGACCATTGCACAAAGACTTTATGAAGCAGGACATATTACATATATGAGAACCGATAGTGTAAATCTTTCTAGTGAAGCGCAAAAACAAATTACAGATCAAATAAATATAAATTATGGGGAGAAATACCTTCAACAAAGAAATTTTAAAACCAAAAATAAAGGAGCTCAAGAAGCTCATGAAGCCATTAGACCTACAAACTTTTCGAANATTCGACTTGATATTGACAGGGACCAAAGCCGTTTATATGATCTAATTTGGAGAAGAACAGTAGCTTCTCAAATGAGTGATGCTCAACTAGAAAGAACCCAAATCAATATTGGAACAGAAATGCATAGTGAGGAATTTTTAGCTAAAGGAGAGGTGATCAGTTTTGATGGGTTTTTAAAGCTCTATATCGAAGGCATGGACGATCAAGATGATGAAGAAAACGGAATGCTCCCAAAAGTAACTGAAGGAGAGCGATTAAAACTTCAAAAAATGATTGCTACCCAACGTTTCTCAAGACCCCCATACAGGTACTCAGAAGCTTCTTTAGTAAAAAAAATGGAAGAATTAGGGATCGGAAGGCCNTCAACCTATGCCCCAACAATCTCCACTGTTCAAAACAGAAAATATGTTGAAAAAGGATCTTCAGAAGGACATTTAAGAAAATTTGAACAACTTACATTGGAGGAGGGGAATATAAAAAAAGTAGTCCTCTCTGAAAAAGTTGGAGCAGATAAAGGAAAACTAATTCCCACTGATATTGGCTTGATAGTCAATGATTTTTTGGTTGAAAACTTTAAAAATATTTTAGATTTTAATTTTACCGCTGAGGTGGAACAGAGTTTTGATGATATTGCCAAAGGCGAAAAAGACTGGACAGAAATGTTAAAGCGTTTTTACAATCAGTTTCATTCTACNGTTGAACACGTTAAGGAAAATGCNCAACGAGAATCTGGAGAGCGACTATTGGGTATTGATTCCAAATCTGGGCGACCTGTTAAAGTTCGTCTTGGTAAATTTGGTCCTATGGCTCAAATTGGCGATCCAGATGAGGAAGAAAAGCCTATTTATGCGAGTTTGGGCCCTAACCAGCAATTAGAAAATATAACCTTTGAAGAGGTTATGNAGTTNTTTGAAATGCCNANGACAGTTGGTTCNTTCGAAGANGATCNAATTATTGTAAACAATGGTCGATTTGGGCCATATATCAAACACAATGGAATATTCATTTCCCTTCCAAAGGGGATGTTACCATCAGAAGTTGATCTAGAAAACGCAATTCAGTTAATCAAAGAAAAACAAATTGCTGATGCACCCGTTTATGTATTTAAAGACTTACCGGTAACCAAAGGAGTTGGAAGATTTGGTCCCTTTCTAAAATGGAGTGGGATGTTCATTAATGTCAATAAAAAATATGATTTTGACAACTTAAGCGATAGTGATATAGCGACCTTAATCGAAGAAAAAATCCAGAAGGAAAAAGATAGGGTAATACACGATTGGAGTGATGCAGGAGTTCGAGTAGAAAAAGGGCGCTGGGGGAGACATCATATCATTCGAGGAAAACAAAAAGTAGAAATTGGAAAAGAGGTCGATGCTATCAAACTTTCTCTTGAGGATGCTGAAAGATATCTTGGAAAGTCAAAACCAAAGCATAAAAAGAAAACTACCAAAAAGCGATGAGTTTTGATTTACTAGTCCCAATAGAAAACGATTCTCTTGATGAGATGTTATTATTGCCTAAGCAAGTAATAGGTAATAATATAAAGTTACATACTGAATCAAATGGACTTCCTGAACTAAAAGGACTAGATATTGTTATTATTGGGCTTAATGAGTATCGTAATAGTTTTTTTGACAATACACAATATGATATCAATATATTTAGAAAAAATTTTTATGAGCTTTATCCTGGCAACTGGAAAGTTAAAATTGCTGACCTTGGAGATTTGCCTAACGGGTCTAATGTTAACGATACTTATTTTGCAATAAAAGAAATTGGCTACCATTTAAAACAAATGAATATTATTCCAATTTTTATAGGAGGAAGCCACGATATGATTTTTCCTCTCTATCAGGTATTTCAAAATTTTAAACAATTGGTAAATATGGTCTCAGTAGATCGATCTTTTGACTTTTCTCAAGAAGATGAACTAATTTCAGGACGCTCATATATGAGTAAAATTATAATGGATAAACCAAATTTACTTTTCAATTATACCAATTTAGGTTATCAAAATTATTATTGTGCTACTGAGGAAAAAGATTTGATGAATAAACTTTATTTTGACGGCATTCGTTTAGGGGAAGTATTAAACAAAGTATCTGACACTGAGCCTGTTTTTAGGGACGCAGATATTGTAGGATTTGACATGAAATGTCTTTCTTGGCAAGCCAGTGCAGATCCTCTAAAGGGAAATCCAAACGGGATTGATTCTAGAACAATTTGTGGATTAACTCGTTACGCTGGGATAAGTGATCGAGTAAGCTTTATGGGAATACATGAACTGCCTTCCACTCCAATGATGGATAAGCTATTAGCCCAGATGGTTTGGTATTTTATAGAAGGATTCTCCCTTCGTTTTAATGAGTATCCTGTCTCGGTCAATCAAGGATTTATAAAATATTCAGTTACTTTACTTAATCAAACAATGATATTTTACAAAAGTGAAAAAAGTCACCGATGGTGGATGGAATTAACAAATGATTCACATTTAAATAATAAAACAAAAAAAGCTACGTTAATAGCATGCACGGAAAATGATTATGAATCTGCTACGCAAGATAATGTTCCTGAGAGATGGTATAATGCTGTTAGAAGAATGCTTTAATTGCTTAGATTCATGTTTTTTTGAAGTTAATTACAGCAAAGACGATAGAAGTTTTTATATATAGTGAAAAAATAACTAGTTTTATGTCCTATTAGACATAACATACGAGTTCTAATTAAAATATTAATGAAAAAACATATAGTTCTGTTAACCCTTAGCTTGTTTATTGCTTCTTGTGGAAGCAAGAACAGGGGAGAGCTTATTGGTGTTAAGCAAAAGAAGTGGTTTGGAGAGAAGCCTTTTGGTATGACACTGATTGAGGGTGGCGCCTATATAATGGGAAAATCAGACGAAGATATTGCACAACTTCAAAACTCACCAGCAAGGACCGTAACAGTTCCATCTTTTTATATGGACGAAACGGAGATTACTAATAGTGAATATCGCCAGTTTGTTTATTGGGTAAAAGATTCTACTGCCCTATCAATGCTTGCAAGAAAGGCTGATGAACTTGAACTCGGTGAAGACAATAAAGATGGAATAGGTGAATTTGCTTTTCAAGATGCAGATACTACAAAACTTAGTGAGTTTCAAAAGTATATGAGGGCTAATTACTACGACCTAAGCGAAGATTTATATGCTGGTAGAGCTTTAAACTGGGATGCTGATTTGACATGGGATACAGAGGATTACGTAGATCAAAATTATGCTGAGGTTATGGATTCATTATACTTACCTCCAGAACAATGGTATAACGGTGAAATCAAATTAGATGTTTCCAAGTTAGTTTACTCTTACATATGGTTTGATGCTGAAAGTGCAGCTGCTGAATCTAAAAGAACCCAAAAACAATTTATAGATAGGAAACCTTTTATCAAAAAGGAAGAAATTCAAATCTATCCAGACACNACAGTTTGGATTAAAGACTTTGTATACTCTTACAATGAGCCTATGCATAATGACTATTTTTCACATCCTGCCTATCANGATTACCCAGTTGTAGGTGTTTCTTGGAATCAAGCTGTNGCCTTTTGCAACTGGCGGACTAATTTTAAAAATGGTTANCAAAGATCNAAAGGAGATCCAACAGTAAGNAGATTNCGTTTACCAAATGAGGGTGAATGGGAATATGCTGCACGNGGAGGGNTNCCCTCTGGAACATATCCNTGGGGATCACCTTATNTATTAAATGATAGAGCNTGNTTTTTAGCTAATTTTAAACCCCTTCGTGGCGACTANGCNGCTGATCANGCGGTTTATACAGTAGAAGCAAANTCTTATTTACCTAATGACTACAATCTTTATAATATGGCGGGNAACGTNGCTGAATGGACCAACTCATCATATAATAGNNGTTCATATGAATANGTATCTTCACTNAATCCNAATATGTCTTTTCTTGATGAAGAAAGAAANGTTGTTCGTGGAGGTTCNTGGAAAGACGTTGCTTATTTTTTAAGAGTNAGCTCAAGAGACTATGAATATTCNGATACATCAAGAAGNTATATTGGATTTCGTACNGTTCAAGATTATNTNGGTTTACAAAAAGTTAAGATAAAATAAGCTTATAATTAGCCTAAAGATTATATATTAGTAAATAAAAATAAATCAAAATGACAGATAAAGCTTTAAATAAAAGACTTAGAAGTAAAGTAGCCATGCACATGCTCTTTGGATTAGGAGGAGCAGTTGTAATTATAGGTGCACTTTTTAAAATTCTTCACTTGGAAATTGGACCCATAACAGGGGGATTAGTTCTTGGACTTGGTTTAGGAACTGAAGCACTAATATTTACAGTTGCAGCCTTGAATACAGGAGAAATCAAGGAAGAACACGCTGATTATGTAAAAAAAGTTAAAGGAGCCCCAAAAAAGAGTGCTTCTGGTGGTGGTGAGGAAGGTCTTTCTTCTAAAATAGATGCACTAATGCAAGAAGCAAAACTTGATGTTGGTTTGATGAATTCATTAGCTTCAAGTATAAAAGACTTAGAGAGTTCCGCTAAAGCGCTTTCTCCGGCTTCAGATGCGGTTTCTGCTTCTCAGAACTATTCTCAAGAATTGGCAAAAGCAGCAACACAACTAGAACAATTGAATTCTAATTACCAAAAACAAATTCAGGATGCTGAAGGAAATTCTGAGTTTAATGACAAGGTGAACAAAAACGCCGAACAATTAAGAGCTCAAATGGAGAGTTTATCTAATAATTTGGCTGCACTCAATAACGTTTATGGCGGGATGCTTAATGCCATGAACAAAAAATAATCGATAATGGCTGGAGCAAAAGAAACACCCAGGCAGAAACTTATTAGTCTGATGTACTTAGTATTTATTACGATGCTTGCATTGAATGTAAGTAAAGAGGTGCTGGATGGATTTGGTCAAATGTTTGTTAAAATTTCAGACGCTAACGAAAGAATTTCTGAAAGTAATAATTTACTCCTTGAGAATATTTCTGTAAATGCTTCTGAAAAAGGTGGTAAATGGATTGGGCACAAAAGAACAGCTGACGAAATTCAAAAAGAGTCAGATACTTTTTTTGACGAAATTGAAAAAATCAAGGTAAATATTACAGAAAAGCAGAAAGAAAAAGATCCCGAGCTTGTGATGTATTCTCAGATGGACAAAGGCGAAGCTTTGGATGTGATCTGGTTTAAAGAGGGTTCAGATGAAGCAAAAAATAAATTTCTTGAAATGATTCAAAATTATAAAGGTAGAGTCATTCAAGTTTTTGGTAGTCAATATCCAGAATATATTGAAATGGTTGAAGCTCGTTTTTTTACAGGTGATATGAATAATAATGTAAAAAATAGAGATAATATCGATGAGCCATGGTTAGACTCCAGCTTTAAAGGGTTCCCGCTTATATCCTCTTTAGCAAAACTTACTATGATGCAAAATGATATTCGTCAAACTGAACATGATGTATTGACCACTCTCATGGGTAAAGAACTGAAAATGTCATCCAAAGTTAATTCCAATAATTATACTAGTTTATTGTTAACCGAAAAAGGAGCATATTATCAGGGAGAAACTTTTGATGGAAGCGTTATTCTAGGCAGAAAAGGAGGAGCACAAAATCCGAATTCTGTAGAGCTAAAAATTGATGGTCGCGAACTTACCGATGATGATTTTGATTTAATTCCTGGAGGAATTAAGTTGAAAGTAAGCGCCGGAAATCCNGGGGATCATACGATTGAAGGTGATTTGGTCTTTTTAGANGAAGGTGAGGAATCTAGAATTAATGTAAANCAAATTTATTCAGTAATATCAAAACCTAATTCAGCTGTTATTTCNGCAGATAAAATGAATGTTGTATANCGTGGAGTTCAAAACCCGATTACGATTTCTATNCCTGGAATTCAGGACTCAAAAGTTNGAGCTTCAGCTCCTGGACTTAAAAGANTAAGAGGAAGTAAGTATAATCTTTTTCCAGGTAAGGGNCGAGAAGTTAAAATAAATGTATCAGGAACTTTACCAGATGGTAATAATGTTTCATCTGTATCAAGTTTTAGAATTAAAGATATTCCAAAACCAGCTGGTTATTTTAGAGGTCAATCAGGATCTTTTACTATACCAAAATCAAGTTTGGAAAGAGGAGCTGTTGAAGCCAGATTAGAAGATTTTGATTTTGACTTACCTCTAAAGGTTCAATCATTTAGATTTAGAGCGCCGGGACAGCCAAGTATGGTAATTTCAGGAAANAAACTTAACAGTAAAGCGATCAATACTTTGAGTAGAATCAAAAATGGCCAAACAGTAATTATTTCTGATATTAAAGTAATAATTCCATCAAATCCGAGTTATAAGTTGAAACAAACNTCACCAATTTCGATTACNATAAACTAATTAACCTGACGACTGATGAGAAAAGCTTTTTTTATTTTATTTTTANCCTTAATGCTTCATTTNAATAATGGTTGGTCACAATCCAANTTACTTAATGCNAAAGTACCGCAGGAAATAGGAATTCAAGANGAAGAGTATCAAAANCCNATTGCATATGGTTACATTGATGATCGNGATGTNCTTTGGTCGAAAACCATATGGGAAATTATNAATCTTAACGAACGAATAAATTTTCCATATTACTATCCTACAATTGATAATGGATTNTTATCAGAATCTAGAAAATCTNTATTTAGGNTNTTATACGACAANATAGAAGCAGGTAAAATAACTGAGATTTATTCTTCTTCTTATTTCAATGACAATGANAAATTAACATTTGATGATTTAGGAGAAAAGTTACAAATGAGAAATCTATCTACTATGGGGATAGAAAAATCCAATGCAGGTGAAGAAGTAACTGATGATGATTATGATACTTATACTATTCAATCCGACAAAATTGAACAGTACCTCATCAAAGGGACATGGTATTTTAATAAACGATTAGGTGAATTAAAGTATAGACTCCTTGGTATTGCCCCTGTAGCACCTGATGTTTCAACTCTAAGCCAGGGCCCAGAGGCTATGAAAGACGCTCTAGTTCCACTTTTTTGGGTTTGGTTTCCAGATGCCCGTGAATCTCTTTCGAATAGTAAAGTTTTTAATACAAAGAATTCTTCTCAACCAATCACTTTTGATCATATGTTGAACTCCAGAAGATTTAATGCAACAATTTATAAAGAAGAAAATGTATACGAAGACCGTGAGGTAAAAGAATATATTTATGAAGACGCCTTACGCCAATTATTGGAATCTGAAAGGATCAAGTCAGTCATTAGAGATTTTGAACAAGATATGTGGAATAATTAAGAATAGCTTAAAGAATTTAAAAACGCTTTTGGAAACAATAGCGTTTTTTTTTCGACTATTTTTACTGACATGTTAGACTATTTAATTATAGGTTACGGTTTATCTGGATTTCACTTATCATGGCAATTAAAACAAAAGCAAAAAGATTTTGTAGTTATTTTTGACCCCTCTAANGGTGCTAGTAGAAACGCTGCTGGAATATGTAATCCAACTATTCTTAAGCGTTATACGATGTCATGGAATGGNATAAATTTCTTAAAATTCGCAATGAAGAGATACGCATCAATTGAAACTCAACTNAATACTCATTTTTTTGATCACCTTCCAATCCATAGGCAATTTTATAAAGCAACTGAGCAAAATGATTGGATTGTTGCTTCACAACGAGAGGGTTTGTCTGCTTTTCTAAATCCAGAAATTCAAAATTATTCAGACAATTCAATTATAAACAAAGCAGGTTATGGGGTTGTTGAACAACTTGGTAAATTGAATATNAATAAGTTATTGAATAACTTTCAATCTCAATACACCGATCAATTTCACCTTGAAGTATTTGATTATGGAGACCTTAAAATTTCCAAAGANAANATAGCNTATAAAGGNATTGAAGCTAAGAAAATTATCTTTTGNGAAGGATATGGNNTAAAGGAAAACCCATGGTTTAACTACCTTCCNCTAATAGGATCAAAAGGGGAATATTTAATTATCAAAGCACCAGNATTATCAAGAAAGCAAATCATAAANGGGCCAGTATTTATTTCTCCAATGAAAGATNATTTTTTTTGGNTTGGNGCAAGTTTTTCACGCCAAGATAAGACCAACACNCCTNCAGAAAAAGGGAAGTCATGGCTTGNTGAAAAACTAAATACAATATTAAACACACCTTATAAGATCATTAATCATGAAGCAGCAGTTCGACCAACCGTGATCGANCGAAGACCANTTCTGGGGGATCACCCCCTTNACTCCAATTTATATATTTTAAATGGTTTGGGTACTCGTGGCGTTCTTATGGCTCCATTATTATCTCATTGGCTTATAGAATTTATTGAAAAAAGTGAACAAATTCCTAATGAAGTAGCTATTAATCGTTTTGAAAGTTATTTTAGCAGTCCTAAAACAATGCATGTTTAACGCAAATCAAATTACAGTCAGTTTTGGGGGGGAAACCCTTTTTAATGAAATTTCATTTCGTCTAGGACAAGGGGATCGTGTCGGTCTAATCGGTAAAAATGGGGCCGGAAAATCTACACTTTTAAGTTTAATGGCAAAAGAAAATACTCCTACTTCAGGATCTTTTGCTTTAGAAAAAAATTGTAAGATAGGTTACTTACCCCAAGACTTAGATTTTGAAAATGGAAGATCAGTTTTGGAGGAAGCTTATCTTGCATTTGAAGAGATTAAGAAAATTGAGCAACGTCAAGATCAAATCCATAAATTTCTGGAAACTACCAGTGACTTTGAAAGTAATTCCTATATGGAAATCCTCGATGAACTTAATGAATTGAATACCAGATATGAAATTATTGGAGGATATCGTTATCAGGCACAAACTGAAAAAATATTGCTTGGACTAGGCTTTATGATGGATGATCTAAATTCTTCTACCAATACCTTTTCTGGGGGTTGGAGAATGAGAATTGAATTGGCTAAATTACTTCTAGTAGAAAATGATATTCTTCTTCTTGATGAACCAACAAATCATTTGGATATCGAATCTATAATTTGGTTGGAACAATTTTTGAAAAAGTTTAAAGGTGCTTTGGTTATGGTTTCGCATGACCGAATGTTTTTAGATAATGTAACTAATAGAACTATCGAGATAATTCAAAAGAGAATTTTTGATTTTAAAAAGTCATATTCTGAGTATATGGTTTTGAGACAAGAAATNCGNAANCAACAGCAAGCTTCTAAGAAAAATCAAGAAAAAGAAATTCAACAAACTGAAAANTTGATTGAACGTTTTCGTGCAAAGGCTTCCAAGGCNAGTATGGCNCAGTCTTTAATAAAAAAANTAGATANGATCGATCGAATTGAAATTGATCCNGAAGAGAACAAGAAAATTAAATTTGAATTCGGTATTTCTCANCAACCTGGTAAAATAATANTNGANACTCAAGGAGTTGCTAAAGCATATGGTAAAAAAAAGGTGTTAAGTAATGTNAATCTTGAGATAGAACGAGGTGAAAAAATTGCTTTTGTAGGTCAAAATGGGCAAGGNAAATCTACTCTCGCAAAAATTATAGTATCAGAAATAGATTACGAAGGCAATGTTAAAATAGGTCATAACGTTCANCTTGGNTATTTTGCCCAAAATCAATCAACCTNCTTAGAAGGAAATCAAACGGTACTTGAATCGGCAGAGGATTCTGCAACAGCTGAAAACCGAACTAAAGTTCGGGACTTATTAGGAGCTTTTCTTTTTCCAGGAGATGNGGTAGAAAAAAAAGTAAAAGTTCTTTCTGGCGGAGAGCGTAATCGATTAGCACTCTGTAAGCTCCTCTTGCAGCCCTTTAACGTACTAATTATGGATGAGCCAACCAACCACTTAGACATTACTTCAAAAACTGTACTAAAAGAGGCATTACTGAAGTTTAAGGGCACATTGATTCTTGTTTCACATGATCGAGATTTTATTCAAGGTCTTTGTGAAAAAGTGATTGCTTTTAGAGACAAANAAGTTAGACCATTTTTGGGTGATATTAATGCTTATTTAGAGGATAAAAAATTAAATTCTTTAAAAGAGCTTGAAAAAAGGACTATAGAAAAAGTAAAATTTCAAAACAAAAAATCTAGATTCAGCTTTGAAAAGGAAAAAGCGGCAAGATCAAATGAAAAAAAAATCTTAAAAGTAGAGAAGCAAATCAGTTTATTAGAAAGGGAAATAAAGGCAATAGATTTTGAGCTTGAGATAAATTATGAACAAACAATTGCACAACCTAATTTTTTTGAATCTTATCAGCTAAAGAAAAAAGAGCTAGACGTTCTCATGCAGGAATGGGAAAACTTACAACTTTAATCCCCAATCGATTGAAGATAGCGCTCTGCATCTAGAGCTGCCATGCATCCAGTTCCAGCTGCAGTAACTGCCTGACGGTAGTCTTTGTCTTGAACATCACCAGAAGCAAAAACACCAGGCAAATTGGTCTTGGTAGTCTTGCCTTCTGTTATTAGATATCCTGCCTCATCCATATCCAATTGTCCTTTAAAAATTTCTGTATTTGGTTTGTGCCCGATAGCTATAAANAGNCCCGTAATTGAGATCTCATNNACGGTTTGGGTTTGATTGTTTTTCATTTTTAATCCTTCTACAACTTGATCACCAATTACCTCTTCAATCTCTGTATTGTAACGAAGNTCAATATTTGNAGTATTATTTACTCGATGTTGCATGGCTTTAGAAGCGCGCATTTCATNTCTCCGCACCAACATGGTCACTTTTGAACATATATTTGCTAGATAAGTAGCCTCTTCAGCTGCTGTATCACCTCCACCTACAATAGCGACTTCTTGTCCTTTATAAAAGAACCCATCACATACTGCACAGGCTGAGACTCCGCCGCCACGCAAACGTTGTTCACTAGGAAGACCCAAATATTTTGCAGTTGCACCAGTACTAATAATTATGGTTTTTGCATGAAGTTCAGTTCCTCCAGCGGTAAATGCTCTGTGAATACCTTTTGGCACTTTTGCGAGTTCTACTTTCTCTATCATTTCAACTCGAACTTCAGTACCAAATCGTTCGGCTTGTTGTTGTAATTGAACCATCATAGTAGGTCCATCAATTCCCTCAGGATAGCCGGGAAAATTGTCTACTTCCGTAGTAGTTGTAAGTTGACCTCCAGGCTCCATACCAGTATACAGGACTGGTTTAAGATCTGCTCTTGCAGCGTATATTGCAGCGGTATATCCAGCTGGACCACTTCCAATAATTAAGGTTTTTAATACTTCCATTANGGTTTTTATTTGTATCAAAAATAAAGNATATCTTTTAGTTGTATCTTCGTTTTATAATAGATTTTTTATAAACTTATCAATGATTTCTTTTTTAAGATTTAGCATCATTTTTTTTCTATTATTGGCTTGTCAAAAACCAATGATTGTAACANCTGAAGAAATTATTGAAAAGTCTATGCTNTCTTATGGTTTTGGCTATNGTAAATATAAAATCAATTTTGACTTTAGAGAATATCATTATCAATTAGAACAAAANNAAGGANATTATTTATATTCAAGACAAAAGATATCAAAGAATAAAAAGATTTTTGATATTATGACTTCTGATGAAAAACTTAAACGGTTTGAAAATGATATTTTAGTTTTCCTNGAAGATAGCATTCAAAATGTATATTCAAACTCTTTGAATTCAGTTATTTATTTTTTTCAATTNCCNAAACCTCTTCAGGATAGAGCTGTAAATTCAATTCTTTTAAATCCAATTGAAATTGAAGGAAATGAATATTGGACACTNGGAATAACGTTTGATCAAGATGGTGGNGGGAATGATTTTCAGGATGAATTCCGCTATTGGGTNAATAAAGAAAATTATCATATAGATTATTTGGCATACAATTATTTAACCGATGGAGGAGGAACTCGTTTTCGAAAAGCCAAAAACCTTAGAAAAATTAAAGGATTTTTGTTTCAAGATTATATTAATTATAAACCCCAAGTAAAAATTAGCTCTTTAGATAGTCTTCCTCTTCTTTTCGAAAAAGATTCACTTGAAATTTTATCTATAATTGAAAACAAAAACATCAAAGTAGAATTCTAATAAGCCATATAAAAAAACATCCTTTTTAATTTTAAAAAGGATGTTTTAAATTTAATTCAAAGTTTTTATGATTTATACTTTATTATCAATTATAAACGCCTTTGAATCAGCTAAACTATCAAATACTCTTTCTTCGGGGATTAATTTGCCTAAAATTCCTATCGTTCTCATTAAATGAATTGGCTGTGATTGAATTCCGGTTATAAGAGTCTTAATATTTTTCTTATCTAAATCTAAAAGAACATCCTCTAAAGCAAATAATCCTGATTGATCAATATATGGTACTTTTTCCATATCAATAATTAAAATGCTAGCTGTTTTTGGAATTTTATTAGCTATGCTAACAAATTCTGATGTAAATCCAAAAAATAAAGGCCCATTAAGATGTTTTACATAAACATTTTCATGAGAAGTTTCACTTAAATCTTTTTCATATCCGTCTGAAATTGAGGAGTTTTCATACTCTTGTCTAGAAATAAAGCCATCTTTATTTGTGTCTATTTCATCAAAACCTTTTCCATTCGAGATAAGCCCTATTTTTGAATTATCTTTTGATATATCACCCATTTTCTTCATAAAAAACAAACATGCGAGTAATAGACCTATGCCTACAGCGTAGACTAAATTCCAAAGTACAGATAATAAAAGAACAACAACCATGATAATAATTTCAGTTCTTGGAATTTTTGAAATTACATTCAATCCTTTATAGTCCATAACCCCAATTCCTACAGTAACTAAGATTCCAGCTAAAACTGCAGCAGGGATCTTAGAAGCTAGTGGGCTTAAAACTAAAAGAATAAGAAGTAAAACTATACCTGCTATCATACCTGATAATCTTGTTTTACCTCCAGATTGAATATTGACTACTGTTCGAATCGTTGCTCCTGCTCCAGGGAGACCACCAAAAATAGCACCAATTGAATTACCAATTCCTTGTCCAATGAGCTCTTTATTAGGAAGATGTCTGGTTTTAGTTAAATTATCTGCAACAACAGAGGTTAGTAATGAGTCAATTGCTCCTAAAAGCGAAAGTGTTAGTGCTGTAAATATATATGGGAGAACCTCTAAAAAATTAAAGTCTGTAAATAGAGTCCATTGTATTTTTGGAAAACCATCTGGTATTTTCTGAATTGATATGTAGTCTACCCCAAATCCAATTGAAACACCGGAAACAACTATTAAGGCAACTAAAGTGCTTGGAACAGCTGTGGTTATTCTTTTAAAACCATAAATAATAAATATAGTTATAGACGCTAAAAGAACCTCTATCCAATTAATAAAACTAACAGCTCTAGGGATTGTTTTAATCGTTCCTATAACACCAGAAGAATTATTTTTTGCTATATTTTCTGCTTCTTCAACAACTTCGTATTTAGCTATTTTATTTGCTCGTGTAATTGTTTGTTCAAAATTTTCTATAACAAGAAGACCATCTTTTTTCTCATCAGCAAGAATTTTTTCTAAAAGGCGTTCTTCAGCCATGGGCTTAAATGATTCTACAAGCTCATTATCTTTTTTAGCATCATATCCAATTACTGGTAAAATTTGAGTGATTAAAATAATTACACCTATAGCAGTCATAAAACCAGAAACAACCGGGTAGGGGATATATTTAATATACTTTCCTAGGCCAAGNANTCCAAGACCAATTTGGAAAANACCACTAAGGAGAAAGACAGCTAAGATATANGGTAAAGCTTTCTCAACAGATCCGTTATGAACACCAATTATTGTTGCAATAACAACCATACTAACAGCAGTCATAGGTGCAGTCGGACCTGATATTTGAGTATCCGTACCACCAAATAGAGCTGCAAAAAAGCTCAAGAAAATAGCTCCATAGAGTCCTGCACTAGGACCCAAACCAGAACTTACACCAAAAGCTAAAGCTAATGGTAGTGCAACAATTCCTGCAGTTAGACCACCGAGAACGTCACCTTTAATATGCTTAAATAGATTTTTCACAAATTTATTTTTNGCTAAAATAGGAATTTACTTTAATTCAAAAAACACTTAAAAAGAATATAAAATTTAATTAGATATCTTAATTTTGTAATTCACACTATTTCATATGAAATTATTGAATACTAAGTGCTTGGAATATAAAGCTCCAGGAAGCTTTGAAGATACGAGATATGAAAAGCTTCATAATGTAATATTTAATAGTTCAATTGAGGGCTCTAAATTTATAGCTCATACGATTGCTAAACTTATAGAGAAAAAGCAAAAAAATAATGAAATGTGTGTTTTGGGGCTTGCAACTGGATCAAGTCCAATAANTGTCTACAGAGAGTTAGTTCGTCTNCACAAGGAGGAAGCTTTAAGTTTTAAAAATGTAATTNGCTTTAATTTAGATGAGTATTATCCTATTTCAAAAGAAGATATACAGAGTTATCATTATTTCATGCATACTCACTTGTTCAACCATGTTGANATAAACCCCAAAAATATACATATTCCCAATGGAGAATCTCCATTAGATGAGGTAAGAAAATTTTGTATTGATTACGAAAAAAAAGTTGAAGCAGCTGGTGGAATTGATATACAAATTCTTGGAATTGGTAGAACAGGACATATTGGATTTAATGAACCTGGTTCACATAGGAATTCTAAAACCCGAACCATCACTCTAGATCATATGACACGGTNTGATGCAGCTAACTCTTTTAAAGGTATAGATAATGTTCCTCGAAAAGCAATTACCATGGGGGTTAAAACTATTTTATCTGCAAAACGCATAATTCTTATGGCATGGGGAACCAACAAAGCTAAGATTATCAACAAAGCAATTGAAGGGACTATTTCTCCCATGATACCAACTACTTACCTTCAGCACCATAAAAACACAACTTTAGTCTTGGATAATGAAGCTGCTTGTGAATTATCAAGGATAAAAACACCCTGGCTGGTGGGANAATGTGAATGGAATGAGGCTCAACGATTTAAAGCAATTACGTTGCTCTGCAGTATTACTGGAAAATCTATTTTAAAGCTAACTGATGAAGACTATAATCTGCATGGAATGTCTGACCTTTTAGCTTTACATGGCCCATCCTATGATTTAAATATTGAGATGTTTAATAATTTACAACGTTCCATTACGGGATGGCCTGGTGGTAAACCAAAGGCAGATGATAAATATCGTCCAGAGCGTGCTCTTCCAGAAAAGAAAAGAGTAATTATTTTTAGTCCTCATCCTGACGATGATGTGATTTCAATGGGAGGTACTTTTGACCGTCTAGTTTCTCAGGGTCATGAAGTTNATGTAGCATATCAAACTTCTGGGAATATTGCGGTTTCAGACCAAGANGCAAAACGATTTTTAGAAGTAACCCAAGATATAGTTAAATCAGATCAAAATAAGTCTATAGAAAAATTAAATCAGCAATTTGAAAATATTAATCCTAATCATCCTACTCCAGAAGGGATTAGTGATTTAAAGGGGAGTATCAGAAAAAGAGAGTCTTTAGGAGCAACACGCTATTTAGGGATACCAGATGATCAAGTTCATTTCATGAAATTACCCTTTTATGAAACAGGATTANTTGATAAAAATCCTGTAACCCAAAAAGATATAGATTTCACAATAGCCCTTATCGATAAATTAAAACCACACCAAATTTTTGCAGCTGGGGATTTAGCTGATCCACATGGCACACATAGAGTTTGTCTCGAAATAATTTTTGGAGCCTTAGAAAAATTAAAAACAAAGTCTTATATGAAAGATTGCTGGATGTGGTTATACAGAGGTGCATGGCATGAATGGGAAATACATGAAATTGAAATGGCAGTTCCAATGAGTCCTGATCAAGTTCTTAGAAAAAGAAAAGCTATTTTTTATCATCAAACTCAAAAAGATGGAGCCATGTTTCAGGGGGAAGATAAAAGAGAGTTTTGGATACGTGTAGAAGATAGAAATGCAGATACGGCAAAAAAATATAATAAAATGGGCCTATCAGATTATGCCGCAATCGAGGCTTTTAAGCGATATCATTTCTTGTAGTTGAATGATAAAATTTCATATTCATAAGCTGCTCTAAGATATTTTACTTTTCCTTTAGAATCTAAAAAATAACTCTTTCTTGACTTATTTAATGATAAACCCGTCTTAGTTTCGTAAAGCTCATTAATAATAAGACTAATTCGCTTTTTGTGTTCTACTTTTACTCCCCTAATCTTGAAATTTTTTTGATCAAAGAAGTAATACCACTGATCCGCTCCAACTTCATCTGAGTAAGAAACCTGCATTTCTATTACATCAATAGAATCCAATAATTTTTGACTACCCAANAAAACCTTTTTCGCAGCTGGCTCAAGAAGCTGAAATGGCTGCCAAAAAACATAAAAGGCCGCATCCAGATTTGATTCAGCACTAATTATTTTTAAAGAGTCTTTTATTAATATATTATTNAGTTTCAAAGAAACTTTTCCATCCTTTTTTTTAGCATTAAGAAATCCCTCTGAATTCTTCCACTCAATTGAAGTTAAAAAAGGGTCCCATTGATGATTTATTTTCTGGATAAGATGATTTTCCAATTCACCATTTTTAGAATATAATTTAGTTGATTTATTATATTGAATAGATTTAAATTGTTTTACCAAATTTAACCCACCATGGGCCTGAATACTTTTTTCTATTAGAGATTCAGCAGTCAAGTTATTTTTTTCACAAAAACAAAACAAAAATATAATAAGAAAAAAAACAAGTTTAAAAACGGTTCCTTTTTTTGATAAATAGANGTAATTCAAATTATTTGTATTTTAGATAAAAATATAATTTCTATGTTACATAAATTCTCTTTTTCGTTCAAAGTCTTGATTTTCGTCTTTATAATTCAAATAACATCAATTCAAGCACAACAAAAATTTTCTAAACGACAAATACAAAAGATTAAAACTGCTGCCATTGATTTAACTCAAAGTCATCACAAAAAAACTCAAGTTATGATAGATAAGGTATTTAGCTTTGCCGAATTGGGTCATCAAGAGTACGAGACATCAAAATATCTAACAGTAATTTTAGAATCAGCAGGTTTTGAAGTCGAATATGGAATTTCTGGAATTCCAACTGGATGGATTGCAAGGTGGAAATTCGGAGAAGGTCCAGTGATTGCATTAGGAAGTGATGTGGATGGTATTCCAAAAGCATCACAATATCCAGGTGTTGCATATCATAAACCAATAGTAGAGGGGGCTCCTGGTCATGGAGAGGGTCATAATTCTGGACTTCCAGTAATAATTACCTCTGCTTTGGTTATTCAAGAACTGATGAAGGAAAACAATATAGGTGGAACACTAGTTGTATGGCCAGGAATAGCTGAAGAGCAATTGGCTGCTAAAGCTTGGTTTGTAAAAGATGGTTATTTTGATGACGTTGATATGTGTATTTTTACCCATGTAAGTAGCAATATGGCAGTTTCTTGGGGTGATGCTACAGGGACAGGTCTTATTTCAGTCGANTATATGTTTGAGGGAGTATCTGCGCATTCAGGTGGCTCACCATGGAGAGGGAAAAGTGCCTTAGATGCAGCGGAGTTAATGAATGTTGGATGGAACTATAAAAGAGAGCACCTACACCCTCTAAATAGGTCTCACTCTATCTTCACTGACGCAGGTGATCAGCCTAATGTGGTTCCTTCTAAGGCCTCAATTTGGTATTTTTTAAGGGATATAACTTCAGAAGGTATTTTGGATATGTATAATGATGCGAATAATATTGCGAAAGGGGCAGCTCTTATGACAGATACCAAAGTAACATCAAGAATTCTTGGAGCAGCCTCACCAAGACATTTCAACAAGGTTATAGCTGAGACAATGTATGAAAATATTAAAATTGTCGGACTTCCTGAGTGGTCAGAGAAAGATCAAGCACTTGCCATAGCTGTTCAAAAGGAGGTTAATTCTANAATAACAACTGGCCTTTCGACAGAACTTGCAGAATTAGGTAAGCCAAGAAAAGAGCCAAAAAGTGGTGGNTCAGATGATATTGGTGAGGTTTCTTGGAAGTGTCCCACAGTTACATTACGTTTTCCGTCAAATATGCCAGGTCTTCAGGGGCATCACTGGTCAAATTCGATTACAATGGCCACGCCTATTGCCCATAAAGGGGGAACTGCTGGAGCCAAAGTTGTTGCAGCTACTGTCATCGAATTTCTAACCCAGCCTTCGTTATTGGCAGAAGCAAAAGATTATTTCGAAAACGTACAGAAAAAAAATGGAAAATACGTTCAACTTATACCAGATGATACCCCACCACCCATTCATTTAAATAAAGCAATTCAGGACGAATTCAGGGCAGACTTAGAAAAATTCTATTACGATGAAACTAAATATGACTCATATCTTGAGCAATTAAATATCAATTATCCAACACTTAAATTGCCCTAGTGAGGATTTTATTTATTAGTGGTTTATTCTTAATTACGACAGTACTTTTTTCACAAAAGCAGGTTTCTCAAAAGGATTCATTAGTAATTATTAATATTCTTTCTAAGCAGCAAGACGATTGGAATAGAGGCGATATAGATGCATTTATGCAGGGATATTTAAAATCAGATAAGNTTGTTTTTTCGGGAGCTTCAGGACCAATTTATGGATGGGAGGAAACTAGAAATCGTTACAAAAAAACATATTCTGATCGTCAAAAAATGGGAAAGTTAAAGTTTGATGTATTGAACATAATTGGCTTGAGTCCCAATGTTATTCAATTGCAAGGGAATTATTTTTTAAAAAGAACAATAGGAGATGCACAGGGATATTTTACTCTTAATTGGATTAGAAATAATAATCAATGGTATATAATTTCAGACCATACATCTGCTTCAAAAAAATAAAAATTAAAATGCATATGACCCTGGTCCTATATAAATTAAACTTTTTCAGGGAGTAATTATTGAAAAATCATAGTAAGTATTTGGGAAAGGCTCATTAATCAATGTAAAATGCCACCATTCTTTTTCATAAGGTATAAATCCATTTGAAATCATTACATCTCGAAGTAACTTTCTATTTAATTTTTGTATTTCATTTATTTTTTGAGAGTCATAATTAGAAATATCTCCAAAAAAATCCCAGGAACTCCCCATGTCAAGCTCTTCTCCTTTTTTTTCTTCACCCAAATAAATCAATGTAAGGTCCACAGTACTTCCCCTACTATGGCCACTTTTTTTTGCAATAAAGCCTAATTCAAAAAGTGTATTTTTTTTTAAATCTGGATAATATTCTTTTTTTGAGATAGTATCGTTTGATATTTCGGACCATTTTATAAAATCGTTTACCGCAGTTTGAGGACGGTAAGCATCAAAAATTTTAATTCCAAAACCCATAGGCTTTAATTCAGCTTGTGCCTTTTTTAATTGTTTGGCCAGTGCTATAGAACCTATTGCAATATCACTATAGTATCCTTTTACTTGACGGCCCATAAAATTTTTTGACGTCGCATATCTTAGCTCCACTTCTAACTCAGGAATTTGATTGTTGAGTACAGTAAATCCTGAAGGGAGTTGTGCGTTAGAAAAATGATGGAACAAAACCCAAACTAAAAGTAATTTAATTTTGAAACACATTGTCTAGAAGTTTTTCTCTAATATTCATTTTATAAATACCAAGTTGGGATCTTGAGGGGTATACTCGATTACTTAAAAAAATTAAAAAACCATCCTTTTCGGGATCAATCCAAATTAAAGTCCCAGTAAATCCAGTATGTCCATAACTTGAATTAGAAACAAGAGCTGAAGGATAACGATCATGATCTTCAGCTAAACTGGGTTTGTCAAACCCAAGACCTCTTCGATTGTTTCCATTTGGATAGACTCTACTAGTAAACAGCTTAACGGTCTCTGCTTTTAAATAAACTCTTCCGTTATACGTTCCATTTTTAAGAAGCATTTCTAAAATAGGTGCAATAGAGGCAGCATTTGAAAATAAGCCAGCATTTCCTGAAATTCCTCCCATAAGCGCAGCTGCTTCATCGTGAACCCATCCCTGAACAAGTTGTTTTCTAAATTGAGGGTCATACTCTGTTGGAACTATTTGCACTTTAGGGTATTTTTTTGAGGGTAAAAAAGTAAGTCTATCAAGTTTTAATTGGTCATAAAAATGCATTTTTAAAAAGTTTTCAAATGAAATANCGCTTAATTGTTTGGTTAATTGAGGAATTAGAAAAAACCAAAGCCCGGAATATTTATAATTTCCTACTTCACCTATTTTAGTTTTGCGGATACGACGAATTATCTTNTTAGGGTATCTTTTAAATAAAAATAGGGAATCACTAATTTGAGTAGGATATCTTTTAGATTTTTTTGATTTAAGCGTTCTTCTTTTAAATTCNCTATTTTTTTTTCTAACCAAATTTTGATGTGCGATGTATGGAANCCATCCTGAACTGTGACTTAAAACTTCTTTGAAACTTGAATTTTTTTTGTTGCTTCTTTTAAAAGCAGGTAAATAATTAGCAACTTTTTCATTTAAATCAATAGAGTATAGTTCATAGAGTTTCATAAATGCCAAAGTGCCAGCAAGAACTTTTGTTACAGAGGCAAGATCATATAGGTCAGTATTTTTAACCTTAATGATTGAATCATAAGTGTGAAAACCATATGATTTATGTAATTTGATGCTATCTTTTGAAAAGAACAAGATTTGGGCTCCAGGAAATGCTTTTTTTTGGATACCCAGATGAATCAAACTATCTGNGGCCAAAAACTTACTGAAGGACCTATTTTGTGCATTTAGATTATTTAAATAACAAATAAAGAGACTAAAAAGAATAGAAAAGATTTTATCCATATTCANATCAATATAAGATTTATCACTTTAATTTTTATAAATTTAGTCCAAATAAAGGAAGTGTCTATAAAACAGTTTGGGATGAAACATTTTTCTAAATTATTGTACTATAAATTTCACTTCCTTACCATTTGTATTTTTGTTATTTATTCTTCATTNGTTAATGCTCAAGATGATGAAAATGAAGAATTACTTCCTTTTGATGCTGTGATTCAATCTGAAATGGGAGGAAAGAGNATGAAATTCTATGGAAATACAAGGTTAAATTTTAATCAAGCGTATTTTTCAAATTGGATTTCAGGTGGTTTAAGTGCATTAACTTTATTATATGGACTGGATTATAACTTCAACTACTCTGATCGGAATGGATTTGTTTGGGACACTAATTTCCTTCTTTCGATTGGAGCAACTTATGTTTCAGGGAGTAATTTTTTTAGAAAAGCAGATGATAGAATAGANATAAACTCAGTTGTAGGGAAGCAAATGAATNAATATTGGAATTATTCAGGNTTTTTNAATTTTAAAACACAACTTTTCCCAGGATTTACCCTTTTTGATCAACAAAGTAATCAAGAAAAAGTTTCTCAATTTTTTTCTCCAGCAATTATTCAAGGGGGTTTGGGTTTTTATTATAAAAAAAGTCAAAATTTTTGGCTGAATTTGTCGCCAGTCACAGGTCGTGTAATCTTTGTTTCAAAATCATTTACAGGTGAAATCGATTCTGATGAAAAATACTTTGGAGTTAATTTTAATAAGGGNTCTAAATTCTTTTTTGGAGCTTTANTTTCAGGCTACTTTAAAAAAGAAATAATGGAAAATATNACATGGGAAAATAAGTTCAGTGTCTATGTAAATTATATTGAAAAAACTNAAAATGTAGATTTTGATTGGAATTCTAATATTCGATTTAAAGTAAATAATAAAATATCTGGTAATTTTATATTACATCTATTATATGATGATGATTTAATAGGTAAACTGCAGGTGAGAGAACTTGTGGGTCTAGGGATAAATATAGATTTATGATTTATTCCTCTCCTTTAGCTTTTCTTAAAAACCAGTCATAATTATAAAATGTTATAAATACATTATACACACTTCCCTGGCCACGTGGATCCATCTCTATGACTACAGATTTTTCTTGATCAGTAAAGCGAATACATGGAAGATTTTTTTTAACTAAAATAGGGTTTGACCAATCTTTTTGAGCATACACTGTTTTATAGTTATTTGATTCAAAATAGGCACGTGTTTTTTTTAGGTAGTCAGAAGCTTGGTCTAGATCAAGGTTTTTTTTACTCCAAATATTAATTTCGGTTAGACTTCCCTCGTGATCAACTAGCGATCTTTTTCTAAATGCATATGATGTACCTTTTCCAAACGAAATATTTTTGAGAGTTTTTGAGTTGTTTTGAAGAAACTCTTTAGCTTTATCAATAGGCATTTCAAAGAAAAATTCTTTATAAAGGACTTGGCCGCTAACAAAACTATGAACCCATAAACTTAAAAGTGCAAAATATAAAAGTTTCATAATAAATTTTATCTCAAAATAATTATTTATAAAAAAACAACAATGTAATAAAACTTCAAAAAAACTTTATGTCATTCTTAAAATTTAATAAATGAATTATTAATTTAATTTTATTGTAAAATCAAAGCTTGAATAAAAAAACAGCCTTAATTACCGGAGCATCCTCAGGTATCGGATTTGAGATAGCAAAATGTCTTGCTAAAAAGGGATTTGATCTTNTAATAACAGCTAGAAATAAAAAGAAATTAGAAAATGCCGAAGAGATGCTGTCGCATAAAGCAGAGGCATCGATTGAAGTTGTAGTTGCCGATTTACATGATCCATTGGCGCCCGAAGCAATTTATAATTATTGTCAAAAAAAAGAACGTAAAATTAATTTNCTAGTTAATAATGCAGGTTATGCCATACCTACCCCATTTGATCAAACATCAANGGAAGAGGAAGAAAAATTTATTAGAGTATTGGCATTAGCTGTAATTGCATTAACTAAATTATTTATTAGGGATATGCTTAAGGCTANAGAAGGAAAAATTATGATGATTTCTTCTGTTGCTGCCTATGCTCCACCATCTACTATTCAAACCTTATATGGACCAGTTAAGACTTTCGTAAATCGTTTTAGCGAAGGTATAAATATGAATTACAATGATATAGGAATAACTTCTACAGCAGTTTGTCCAGGATATACTGTGACTAATTTTCATAAAGCAAGTGGGGTGCAAGAAGAAATGGATCGGNTACCCTCTTTTATGAAAAAAACTGCATATAGTGTTGCTAAAGAAGCAGTCAATGACACATTAAAGGGTAAAAAAGTATGTGTCCCTAGTAAGACTTTTAAATTGATTGTTTTTTTACTTAAAATAGTACCTCATTCATTATTTCCATTTTTCAGTAAACGATTGGCTCCAGGTAGATATAATAAAATATAGTTTATTTTAATCCAGTTATAATAAGTGTTCCAGCCCAGCCATCTTTTTCTCCAAAGTGCCATGAATTAATTGAATTAAAGCCAGCGGCATTAAAAAATTCAAGCCATTCCATTTTACTAAGTAGTTTCATATTCTTNATGCCACAATTTTCAGACCAGTCGTGTGAAGTTGNATTTTCAAAATAAAAATCAACGCCAATAATTAGCCTTCCATTTTTATTTAACCATGAATCAAAAATCTGTTGGATCAATTTTTTAGGGTTTTCCACATAGTAAAATACCTCCATAGAATGAACAAGATCAACAGTATTTTCTGGAAACCATGACATTAAATCAGCACATAAATATGATCCAGAGGGATCTATTTTTTTTGCTTTCTCAATCATTTTGTATGAGCCATCTACCCCAATAGCATATGTACATAATGGATTTTTATTGGCTTTTCGTACTACCCAACCATTTCCACAGCCAGCATCTATAAATGAAAATGAATCATCTTGACTAAATGCAAAAGCCAACATATTTTCTACAGATTGTCTGTGATTTTGTTCCATACCAAAATCTTTATCTTGGTCGGCCCACTCACTAAAAACTTCTATTGAACTCCGTTTCATTTTTATCTTTATCTTTTACTAAAATAAAGAAATTCCCCAAAGAGTTAGCAATCCCCAAATGCCATAACGTAAGACTTTACCAATAAGCATCCAAATAGCAACTTTTATAAAATGTGCTCTAAAAAATCCAAGACCTACAGCAAAAATATCACCCAAAACAGGAAGCCAACAAAAAAATGAAAGTGAACTCCCCCAATCGTCTATATAANTCTTTATCATTTCAACTTTTCCCTTTTTAATTCCAAAATACTTTTCTATCATCTGCCAATTACCAATATGACCAAGCGCATAGCTACTCATTCCCCCAAGCCAATTNCCAATTGATGCAAATGATAGACAGGCTATAAAATCGTAGTCATTTGNGATTAAAACACTAAGCACAATTTCAGAACTAAATGGGATGACTGTTGCAGCTAGAAAACTAGAAATAAAAAGACCTAAATAACCTAAGTCAATTAAATAATCCATAGTTAAAAAAAAAGAATTTGATTTTCACCCTAACCATAATACTGATAAACTAGAGAAAAATAGTACACTAAATCAATTTTCTATTAATCTGTAACTGAGAGATACTCAAGAACAACTTGATCAATAATAGTAACTTCAGAAAGTGATTCTAAAAGTACAGAATAATTTACTGTAAGTGAATCACCCTCTGGAAGACTTGAAGGGGTTTCACTTAACGCATAAATAGTCATATAATATGTAGATGTTCCTCCACTTGGACTGCATGGGGAACTATAAGAAATCTTGCTTCCATCTTTGTTTGGTCCCATGAACCATTCACCACTATTTGCCTCACCATAGGGAATTTCATTTACACTTGGATTTATATTCCAGAGAGTTAAATATGAGTTGATTTCATTTTCATTTGGAAAACCATGAATCGAAATAGCAATACTTCCCGTTCCTTCAGGAATATTTGACCATTTAATTGGAATAGATTTTTCAATTCCATTAATTTTTTCCTCACATTTAAAGGCATCAAGAATTTTACCTTCAGAATTTATTGCACTACTCGTTAAAGTGAAATCTGATTTATCAGATGTAGCTGAAAAACCAGTTGAATCTTCACTCAAACTCGATGAGCTATTATCACTTGAAACGTTATAACTTCCAGATAGATAATCTACATCTATACATGCAGATGTATTTATAAATGTTTCAGAATTTTCGGTTGAATCATCTGATAAAGATCCATTATGAGGTAGATTAGTAGTCCCACCATTTTCATCAACATAGGTAAATGTAAATTTACAATTCTCATCCCAATTGTAATTAACATAATATTTAACACCTTCTACGGTATATTCGAAAGAAAAAGCATTTACACCTGTTTGAGAAAAACCTGTTACACTGGCACCACTTACAGGCTTAAATGAATCGGAAGGTCTAATAGGATTTTGAGAAGGTTGAGGAGAGATTTCATCATCTACGACATTAATTTCACCCATCACGAAAGGCATATAATAAGGAGCAATAGTTTTTGCATGGTATTGGTAGTTTCCACTAATATCGTAGCGCCCAAAGGCATCATCTAACGTTTCATTAGTGTATCCATATACAGGATACCCATCAAGTGCATATGCCAGTGGTTGATCTGTTCCAACAGTTTCTTCTAAATGTGTTGGGATTAGGTGATAATGATAATCATCTCCTTTTCCAAAATGCCCACCCCAATTATCTAATTCTCCTGCTTCGTAAGCGTTTACACCACGATTGTTAACTGCATTAAATATTGGGATTCCATTTACTGCAATAGCAATAGCACCTCTAAATAAATTAACCGATGTGTCTACAGGATTGTCTGCCATTACTGGGTTT